>JAUWOA010000098.1 GCA_030612365.1 Candidatus Thorarchaeota archaeon | reverse complement strand
TTCTGCATCACAGCTACTGTGTGACCATGATGGAGTGCGTTGTCCTCCACGTCCATGCCCTCTTCCCGGTCTCGATTGACCGCGCTCGTGCGCAGGTCCTTCACCGTGATTCGTGCTGGTATTGCAGGGAATGGCCAGTCTGGGCCACTCTGCAGACTTCTCACTTTAGCGCATGCCCTCCTAAAGCTCAGGCCGCCACTAGCAGGGCCCGACCATGCATAGCCTCTCGAGTTGAGAAACACCGGCATGTCGGAACTCTTGTAAGAACCACCTGGAAAACGCTGTGCGTATGGGTGCTCCGCCATGTAGGTCCGAAACATCCCAAGGGAGTATCGCGGTCTGATCACTCGATGGCCTGTCTTCGTGTCCTGTGGAACATTGAGAACCACACCAGTTCCTTCCTCGTCCCAGTCCACATCATTCAGCGTCATCATGCGGAGATCATCAATCCTGGCCCCTGTATCCCACAGCACCCAGAACAGGGTCTTCACGTAGAAATGATTGACCTGGGACATGATCGCCTTCATCTGCTCCTCAGTCACCTGCAGGTTCGCGTCAAACTCATCTTGGAAACCTCTGATGCGTTGCATCTTCATGACTTTACCAGCCGGTCTCTTCGTCATCTTGCATTGAGTGTACAGGTCATCGCGCTCGAAACAGATCATAAACTGCAGGACCACAACTCGCACCTGGTTTCGATACTGAGCTGCGTAGTCAGAGCCGTCCTCCTTTCTCCTGAACCTCTGCATCAGCTTGATGATCGTATCCTCAGTCCACTCTGCAGGTGGATGCTCTACTCTCTTCAAGATCACCCTGGCTGTCTGCATGTATCCCCTCTTGGTGTTGACCTTCAACTGGTCCTGGGCATCCACGTGTCGCCAGAACTTCTTGATTGATTCCTGAGCCCAGTCAGGAAGGCTCGTATCCTCCAAGATGTTGAGAATAGTCCGCATCGCTTGGTTCCGTTTCCGTGCTCCTGGATCTAGTGCCATGGAATGGTTCTGTATCGCCAAGTGTGAACTACCCCCTAAGGCTTGTTCTGCTCGAACTTGTCCTTCAAGATCAAAGCCAGGTCAGTGACCTGTGCATCTGTGAGCTTGACATTCCTAAGCTGAACCTTCAGATGCTCGAATTCGTCCTGGTTAAGACAATCTCTTGATGTGCTACTCATGTCATGTTTCACCTCTCTTCTCATCCTCGCTTGGTGAGTTTCACTACAACTCGCATCATGACCTCTCCTGCTTCTGATGATTTCGTAAATAGATGCACGTGTCACGATCCGAACACTGACTGCAGACCTTGGGATCAGGACACAGACGTCCGCCTGCTTGGGAGTTGGCGTGCGCCAACTCTCCACGTGGCAATTCATGATTTTGGTGTTTCTCCAAGGTCATTCCGAACAGCTCACTCCTTCTTCTGATCGGGAGGGAGGTCATAGGTCCGCTTCAGTAGTTTGCCCAGCTCTTCAACGTCCCGAGAGAGGACAATCTCCAACCAATCAAAGAGGTCCTTGAGTGCAGCAACTGCCTCGGGTTTCTCCTGGTACTGAGAATCACGCATCATCGTTTCAATCCTGTTCTGGACCATTGCGCTGACACTGACCCTCTCTGGAACAAGGAACTCCTCAAGGGCCTCCCGTCCAGTTGCTATGTCACTCGGTTCGAAGTACATCTAGGTCCCTCCGAGAAGTCCACGCTTTCGCAGATCGTTCCGTATTGCCTCCTTCACGTATTCTGCACGTGAGGAGTATTGTCCGCCCTGGATTAGACCATCAATGACATCGGCGAGCGGGACCGGTATCTTGATGTTTCTGTACTCTGTCATAATCCATAGATAATTCATCAGTGCCTAATAAACATTGCTCCATACATGAATTATCCATTATCCACAATCCATAATGCAATGGTTCTTCACGAATGAATCATGGTCGAATACATCAATGTCAAGCTGCCCATCATATTTCGATCCCGCTTTGAAACGGTTAACGAGAAGTACAATCTCGGATATGCCTCCCTGGCTGAGTTCGTCAAGGAGGCCATGAGGAAAAGGTTCGAGGAGATCGAAGCGTCCTATCACAAAGATTCTTAGGACAGTGTGTCATAGTTAAGTACGGTCATGGTTGCCTATCGTGTCCAGCAGTCAGCCGCTGCGGATTTTTGGGCGGACCGTGACCAAACTCTGCTTTTGAAAGGCACTAACACTAGTCCTCGTGTTACGCTAGCAATACAAACGCTATCCTCGGGCATAGCTTAGTTTATTACCGGATTCTGTCCTTGAGAATACAGGCTGACTGCTATGAAGGACACAAAGAAGAAGTTTGTAAGGTTCGTTCGTGAACGTTCAAAGAAGAAACTCAGGCCTCGCACGATAGAGCTCTATCTGCAGAGGCTCAGATCAATGGAGAATCAGTACGGTCTCGACCTCGAGCGTGTAGATCAGGTCGACCACGTGCGGGCTGTCTTTGTTAAGATGGACAAGGTGTGCTCTGCTGCAACGCAGAACAGCCGGCGCCTCACACTCAAGATATTCCTCGAGTTCAAGGGCGTTGAGCTGACCAAGGAGATGAAGAACGTACTGAAGAACAAGAGCGGTCCCAAGAGGCAGATACTGCATCCGAAGGACCTGCTCACGCTAGAGGAGTTAGAGGATATCACGCAACATACCAAGATTCCCGCTCTGCGGGCGTACTGGTACTGCCTCTATGATACCGGCTCAAGACCTGGTGCGCTCTGTGACCTCACGGTATCTGATCTGACACAGGACCGGCATGGTTACGTCTTCACGTTCAAATCGGCAAAGACAGAGCAATCAAAGAGACCCGTCCGACTACTGATGCCGACAGCAATTCAGTACTTCGAGCAATGGTGGGCTATCCATCCTAGAAAGAATGACTCCGACGCACCGCTGTTCATCAACAGCCGCAGGCGCAAGTTCAGGCCTGTGAGCCTGACGATACAGCTCAAGAAGTACCATGAGAAGCGTCTAGGACGTGGGCCACACGGTAGCAAGGCACCGCTCAATCTCTACCTGTTCAGGAAGACCAGGGCGACACGACTCCTCAAGGAGAAGGTCTTCAACGAGATTGAGGTCAAGATGCGACTCGGGCATGAGAAGCACTCTCAGATGTTGGCGCAGTACTATGCGATCCTTGACGAAGAAGACCAGGCCGAGGCAGAGCTTCGATATCTTGGCGTTACTCCCAAGGAGGAGGGACTACCGCAGCCGGTGTCATGCCCGAGCTGCGGCGCTCCAAATGATGCAGGAACCGCTAGCTGTCACCGTTGCCGTCTTCCACTGACGGAAGAGGAGGTGATTCGTCAGCAGAGAGTGGCTCAGGTGGGTCCTCTAGAGATAGTCCTAGAAGATCGCGAACAGCTTCAGCGCCTAGCTCGTGCTTTAGAGCTGTTACGAGAGCACGAAGCCGCCGAGCCAAAGAAGTGAGGTCGCAGATCTCACTCATCTCCCAGTCCTCCGTGAGTTTCACTACAAATGGCATCAAGATTCTTGAGTCTGCCCAGAATCTCTCCTGTCCGTTTATGGATGATCGTACCGTCTGGCTCAACTATGGCGGGACCGAGATACTCCTGGACAGGGTCTCCACCACCGCTCGGCCTGACGCTCTTCACAGCATAGGGACCACCCTTCAGCTTGCCATTCTTGCTGTACCGGTATACGACGTAAACCATCTAGGACTCGCCCTCCTGCAGGACATGTCTGCCCTTCTCCGTCATCTCAAAGTCGGAACCAACAGTCCCCACTATGAGTCCCTTTCGTTCACACTCTGCGCCATACTTGTCCCAGTCAGACTGAGATATCGTGAAAGCGCCTTGAAGCTGTTGCACGCGTAGCCAGTCTATTGTTATTTTTCTCCCCCCATATTGCGGTGCATATAGTTTGGTCAGCCTCTTATCCTGCTCATCCTTGCCCCTCTCGACGAGACCCACCATCTCCAACATCTCTAACTTACGTGCAAGCATCCTGTCTGATAGATAGCCGCCAGAATATTCACTCCAGAGGGTGCGGAACTGGACCAATGTTATTCCTTCCTCCTCTGCTTCTTTGAGTCTTGGTTCCAACACGTCTACGGCGAAGTTGTACAGCTCAGGCTCTAGACCAAGCTCATTCGCCTCTGCTATTTCTCTATAGAGATCCAGACCTGCCTTGATATCTGCATCATTGACGTAGATACTCTGATTTCTGAGAGTCCTATTGCTCCAGTTCAGGAGGGCATGACCCTTTATTAGAGCTAGAAGCCTTGGATAGTCCCTCATGCTTCGCGGTTTGAGGACTGGATGTTCTTCTTGAAACATCTTCTGCGTCCTCTTGATGTCGTCCCTCTTGAACTTGATATAGAGGATTTCCTTTCCCTTCAACATACGGATCCGTGCCATGAGATTGCGTTTCTTCTTGTTGCTCTTCACACGGTCATTGAACCCATCTGGACTGGCTGTCTTTTCGCTTATGAGATCAAGAGAGCCTGTTAATTTCTGTTGATTGACCGTCGCACTCAAGAGGAACATTCGGTTCTTCACCTGCTCATCGAGGTCAGTCTTGACGGTCAGGAATACGACTGAGGGGAACCCACGCAGAAAGACTGTCTTGGTTTGATGTGAGCCCTCTTTCGTTTTGTCAACTATCGAACTCCTTGTGACCTTCTCATCGTGACTGAGGACTGGCTTCAGGACATCCATAAGTCGCCAGTGAGGTTGGTCCAGGAACACGAAGATCTTTTGATGCATGTCTATGAGAGTAGCCTTCCTCATCTGGCCCCACTCCGCCTTGAGTCTGTTCGTTTCGTCCTTCTTCCGCTCTCTCCATGCAGTCACACCATCCCCCACCTCAGGCTGTGGGTTTTCACCAAGCCACTTCTGAATGTGGGTTTGAACGTAAGCATCGAGGCGCAGGACAGGTCCACCAGGCTTGTTGTCGACTGTGTCCTCTACAAGTGAGCCATGATCATGAAAGAGGGAACGCGGACTCTGGTGTTGAATCTTCAACACGTCCTCCTCTGGGAAGAGGTCAACTACCTGCTTCGCTATGTAAGACTTGCCCGAGCTGCTCACACTGACGAAACCAATATTCTGCTGACCGTCATAGGTATAGTTAGAAATCAACGCAAGAAAGCTCACAAGTTTGGAAACCCGATCCATCACGACTGTCAGACCTAGGACCTCTTCGACATCATCAAGCGTCACCTCTTGAGCCAATTCTTCCTTTGACAAACTATATGCATCAGCATATGTAGGGGATTTTTGAAGAACACTGCCAGAAGAGGACGATTTTACAAGCGACCGTGCCATATCAACATCAGCTTTGATGTAACCTCCTTTTCCATAGTACCACGTCAGCACTTCTTCGAAGTCTAGCACGGTCTTAGGCTCTGGGTGCTCATCGTTGCGCCACTTGTCCAAGACCTCTTGGATTTCCTCTCGTGTTTTAGTCATGGTTTCACCTGCTCTGCTTTCAGAACGTATCGCTCCCCGTTCTTGCATTCAACAAGGACTCTTGGCCCTGACCCGTCAGCCGCCCAGGTACATCGAGATGATCTCACTTTGTCAACACTAAGTTCCAGATGAGAGAGGTGCCCAATGAAACTGATTGCAGCCATTCCGTATTCTGTTGACTTGTTACATTGAGGACACTGGAATAGTTCATCCTCGCTGTTGTAGTCTAGCGGTTGCTCACAACAAGGGGATAGAACAACCATGTGGATCATATCGAACTCATCCTCAATCATTGGATCATCTTCCTCTTCCAGGCTCTGTCGTTTCTGACCCAAGAGAAGCCAAGTGCCCGCATGAGCGTAACGAGTCTTTTCCACTCCTCGCCTTGTAGATACTGGAGAGGTTTCACTACAATCACGCCGCCTAGCTGCAGGATGATGTGAAACTTGTGGATGTCAAAGCCCGAATCTAGAAGATCGAGCTTGGTGTGGTGGATCCGATTATCGAGTTCCCTATTGGCCATCACGCATCGCCTCCCTAAGCTACGAGTCCCCGACCTTCTTCTCATGAAAACCCAAAGCTTTCTTCTGCTCATCGTCGAGAAAGCTCAAACGGGCAAGCTCTTGGAGGATTGTTCTCCGGACAAAACTCGAAATCCCCTCACCGCGAGCTTCGCTCACTCTTTTGATGAGCTCGTGAAGTTCTACAGGAATGATGACACCAAGATGCATCGTTTCTTGTTCTGTGATAATAACCACCAATAAAAGCGAATGAAAGAATATTTAATAACCCTAAGTCCTCATCATAAACAATACTCATGGGGTATAACTTAAGATGATTGATTTAACAAAAACCGACGAGTCACTCCTTCTCTATCTCGCCCTGCACGGTCCAACGATAGGCAACCGGATGAAGCCAAAGGTAAGGAATGCATCAAGGACAGCTAAGAGGCTCAAAAGAGTAGGCATGATAGAAGGAGAGTATAATGATGAGTACTCTAGAGCAACAGATCTTCTCAGCCTCACAGTCCTGGGTCTGGCTACTGCTCTCCTTTATCCCCAAGTGCATGAGAACCTGCGAGATGTCATCAAATCATGGGGTTCTCTTCTTCCTCTCGTGTTGGGGAAGTGGGACTTCTTCGTCAGTGCTGGAGTTGAGGACTTGGCCCGCTCTCGTCTCATGACAGCGGCTGTAGCGTTGGTCAGAGCAAGTCTGAGTCCTGAATGGCACTTCGCATGGGAAACCCCGATAGACCCTGATGAGATATTCAGATCCAACTTCTATCACATGCTAGAGTATGGGTGCCTTGCATCTGAGGCACGACTGAGGTGGATAGAGGTCTGTGCTCGAGACCGAGATATCCGTCCCTATCTCATTGGCAAGATGGCGGGTGTCTTCGTGCAATATGACATTATGATGCATGAGGCAGAGCTCATGGAACAGCTTCTCCGAGGCAAGAATGGGAAGAGTATCATCCCTGCCCTGGATTCTGAGGAAATAGACTGATCCTCCAAAACGCTGAAACACCTATCTGACTCTCGTCAACAACTCGCGTTTTCGCCGTTTCTGCATGCTCGTTACCCATACTGCAAACATCGAAGAGGGCCAAGGATTTCAAGTTCTTGTCTGATATCAACATATAGTCCTAAGCTAGAAGGAGAAGGTGAGGGTCGGAGTTGGCGCGCGCCAACTTTTGGTTATCCTTGAGAGTCGAAAGTTTTATCGGTTTTCGAATATAATTCTGGGTATGAAGACTTCAGACTATGACTGTGAGATTGACGGAAAAAGCCTGGCTTTCTATCACAATCAAACAACACATCGTTATGAAATAGTGATAGACTATGACTCATCAAATCCCCATGTGGTCACGAAAGCAAAAG
>JAUWOA010000163.1 GCA_030612365.1 Candidatus Thorarchaeota archaeon | reverse complement strand
AGTTGGCCAACCGAGATTCTTCTTGGCACCATCAAGTTCCTCTTCCCCTAGTGGGGAGCCATGGGAAGCCGCTGTGTCTTGCTTGTTGGGTGCGCCATAGCCTATGTGCGTACGACAGAGAATCAACGATGGACGGGAGTTCTTCTTTGCTTCATCAATCGCCTTATCGATTGCGTCCACATCATTTCCATCATCAATGTGCTGTATGTGCCACCCATATGCCTCGAACCGAGTACCCACGTTCTCCGTAAACGCGACATCGGTGCTACCGTCAATGGAAATTCTGTTATCATCGTACAGGAATACAATCTTACCAAGCCGCAGATGCCCTGCTAGGGATGCGGCTTCAGAGGCGATGCCTTCCATCAGGTCCCCGTCTGTTACAATTGCGTAGGTGTAGTGGTCTACTATCCCATGCTTCGGTCGATTGAAGACAGCTGCCAAATGGGCCTCCGCCATCGCCATTCCAACTGCATTGCCGAAGCCCTGGCCAAGGGGTCCAGTCGTGACCTCAACGCCTGGAGTTAAACCGCACTCAGGATGTCCTGGGGTAATACTGCCCCACTGACGGAAGTTTTTCAAATCCTCTATCGACAGGTCGTATCCAGTAAGATGCAGGAGCGCGTAAAGAAGTGCGGAGCCATGACCCCCCGAGAGGACGAAGCGGTCGCGATCAGACCATTTGGTGCTCTTGGGATTATGCCGGAGGTGGCGTGTCCATAGTGTATATGCCATGGCAGCCGCACCCATCGGCATTCCGGGGTGTCCTGAGTTTGCGGCTTGAACCGCGTCAGCAGCAAGGAAACGAATTGAATTGATGGCACGATTTTGAAGATCAGATACGGGGGACATCAGCTTCATTTCTCCAGTTAACTCTGATAGCGCTCAGGTTCAAGCGTTGCTGAGTTCCCTCTACTCCGGCTTTTGATTGTTCCGTTGCCCGACCATGAGAGCTCGCGAGTCGAATCATAATTTCCTGCAGATTGGTTTCTCAGATGAGAAGTGAGATAGCTTCTCTAGGCCTTTTCCTCGCCATTCGGAGTATCATCTTTCTCCTGAGTGCCTTCTTTGTCACCAAGCCCCCGATTCCAGCTGCTATCAGGAAGTTTGCGTATGAGTCATCTCTAAAGAAGCGACACATAGCTTCCATATTCTTCTTGCTCTTGTAGAACGCATTCACCATAAACTCCATAGCCTTCAACTCACTGAAGATGTCTTTTTTGCAGTCCTTCTCATATTCCCTAAGGGAGCGGGGATTGGCTTCCTTCACGGCTTTGCTCAGAGCAGAAGATGCGAGGATGCCAGATTCGATGGCCTCAGGAATTCCTTCTCCAGTAAATGGATCAACCAGACCGGCCGCGTCCCCTACAAGGATAGTCCTACCCTTGACAATATTCTTGGCTCGTTTGATGGGGAACCGCGCCGCCGTGTCAGATAGGATTCGAGGCTCAATGCCATACTCGTCCTTGAATGCAGCATACCATTTCTCATATGCTGGTTTCAGCTCTCCACCCCTGTCTTGTCTGCAGCACGCGCCCAGACTCAAGACGTTTCGTTTTGGGAAACACCATACATAGCCATGCGACAAGCCCCCAAAGTACAAGAATAGAAGGTCCGCGTCGTATCCGCTAGGCTCGCCGCAAATCTCTCGTACTGTACTGCTGCCCACCTCAGCTTCGACCTCAATTGCTACCATGGCTGAGTCACCTCGCCATCCATCGTAGAAACCTAGATTTTTTGCCACTATACTATTAATGCCGTCTGCACCCACAAGATAAGTCCCTGTGACTTCCTCATCCTCCTTCGTGGTTACTACAGCATAACTCTCTTTTTCCCTCGCTTCTGCAATCCAAGTACCTTCCCGAATTTCAGCACCCGCTTCTGCGGCTTTCTTCAGCAGAAGATGGTCAAAATCTTCGCGTTTGATGATGCTACCTGGCAATGATCGGTCCTCAGGAACACAATCTACCCGGAAACCAGATGGCGCAAAAAGTGTAACACCGCTTATCTTTCTCTGACGGATGCTTTTGATGTCGAAGTCAAGGAGATTGTCTACATCAGACCGTATTCCACCGGCGCACGGCTTGTATCTAGGAAACCTAGCCTTGTCGAACAGAACAACACTGAGACCAGCTTGGGATGCTCTCCTTGCTGCCGTTGATCCTGCGGGACCGCCTCCAACTATTATGACATCGTAGTCGGCCATTAAACCAATCCCACGCTCAGATTACGCTCGTCCCACAATCTTCACAAGATGTACCTTTTGTCACAAAGTGAACCGAATCAAGAAGCTTGCGGTAAAACCACCTTACCAGAAAGCGTGATCTGCCACGGGGATGACATCAATGTTGGAGAATGATATTGACTGATGAATCCATGAACACGAAAAAAAGAGCGACGGAGGCATACCATATGCCCCCGCTATTACACTATTTCTTGAGTTTAAGAACGATGACTGCGATTACGACAACAGCCAATGCACCAGCACCAATCAATGGGAGGTTGGCGAGGATAATATCTAGTCCAGCCGCGGATGGCTCAATACCGAGAATAGGGTCATATTCGAGAGTTTCATTTCCGAAGTTTTCAAAGGCTAAGTATACAGACTCGCCCGCTTCAAGACCCGTTCCTTCACCATAGCTGGCTTTGACCTCCAAGGTGTTCTGTGCAGCAAGGGCAGTTTCATTGTACTCCATATAGCCATTGCCGAAACTGAACTTCGTTCCCGTGCGTTGGAAATTAGTCGGGTCAGTGCCAGTTTGACTCACACCATGGTTGCTCTCTGTTACGGTGAAATGAAAGACCAGGATTGTGTCATCAAAAGTCCACTGCCAACCATCAACAATGAGGTCGAACTTCATCTCGCCAGGATTCTCGAGATCGATATGAACACGTATCTGTATCATGACATCAAAAGGTTCCATCTCAGGAAGACTGCCATAGCTTTCGCCTGCGTCAATCGGTCTTGGTTCATGCTCCTCTGTACTTGTGAAGTTGAAGTGAGCCGCAGTAACGTTATCTCCCTCTTGCTCTAATTCGAAACCACTGAACTCCCAGTCAGTTGTTGGTAGGGCAAGGGGCGGGCCAACCATAACATCGGTGCCGATGTCAAACACACCGTTTGAGTTCGTATCATTTACCTCAAAGAATTTCACAAACATGACATGATAGTCCACAGTCGGACTATCAGGGTCCCACCAATGGAAGTGCGGAACCTCATTTACGCCCGTGATTCTAAGGCTCACGTCTTCTGTTTCCAGTGTCACAATACCTGCTGAATGCTGGTACTGGATTCCGCTGCCTTGAGCAGCAGCTAGTGGCACTCCCAGTCCCATGAGGACGAGAGCGAACAATGCTATTAGGGTGTTCCTGTAAATTGTCACTACATCACCATAGTTGCCCTCTCATTGAGTATATATATCGACTATTAGGAAAGAACGCCTGTTTCCTGGAAAAAAAGGCCTATGAGCCGGCAAAATCTCGCAAAAGGGTTTATGAAACCTTTCAACCCTTCTTCTAGTTTAGCGGGTTCGACTGTGAGCAGCACACGCTACTGTGCTCTTCTGGGCATTACTCCTTTGCAATTAGAGTTCCTGGAGGACACTTCTCAAAAAATTCATGTTTCAGAATGTCCATGATGATCATATCGTGGAAATCTCCTTCCGCGAACATGGACTTTCTGAAGATCCCGACCCTCTTGAAGCCAGCCTTCTCATAGGCACGTTGAGCTCGTTCATTGAATGAGAGTGTATCCAGGTAGATACTGTTCAGACCTAGTTGATGAAAGCCTATCCACAGCGTGAGTCGCGTTGCATCAGTGCCA
>JAUWOA010000133.1 GCA_030612365.1 Candidatus Thorarchaeota archaeon | reverse complement strand
ATCCTGAAGCGCCAGTGCTTGACATTCTTCCGGATGATTCTCTGGAAGAACCAGTGAAAGACACAGACTCCCTATGGTATATTTTCTGGGCGCCAGAACATGAAGCAATGACTGGAGATGAAGTGTTCATCTACTCATCCTTCTACTTCTCCGAAGATGAGCGCAGCTCGTATAACGCGGGGAACTACTCGTGGTTCACCGAGGCGATGGTACCTGTTGACCCCAATGATGTAATCCCATACTTAGTAGAGGAGTACCGCTGGGCCGCGCACATGAACGAGTCCTACGAGTACAATCACTCATGGGACTACACTTGGTACGGGTACGATGTCAGTGAGATGTTCATCGTTGAGGATGAGTTCAGATGGATGGAACACTACTTCGCTGGCCTGAGTGTCTTCAATGACACAGATGGCGATGGTATAATGGACATCGTATATAGTGAATATGAGTATGACTTCGATGGCGAAACCGACTGGGTATACTATGGGATGAATGAAACCGCCTCTGAGCTTGTCTACGAGTTCTACGCTAACCAGGGAGATGTAGGCGACGTTGTACTGCCCCACATCAACGCGGATAACCAGATTGAATGGAGTGCAGAAGTAGTAGACATTGAAGGTGATCTCTGGTCTACAATGCCAAACATTGTGTGGTGTTGTGGAAATGAGCCTAGAGAGAACTTCGTGGAGCCTGAGGTAGTTCCTGTAGCAATGGATCGGTTTGAGATGGTGTATCGCTTTGAGGTGACCGAAGATGCAGCTGTGCTGAAGATAGACCAGCACATCGGGGACTTCACTGACCCTGTGTCAGGAGAGATACTACCTGAAGCTGAAGGTCTTAGTCTAGCTCTTAATTATTGGAGTTCATTCTCCAGCTATAATGTTACTGCCGAGAACGAACAAGGAGTCGAGGTTGATCCAGGCCTAGTGAAAACCGATGATGCACCTAACGGAACGCTTCACTTCGAGGAAGAAGAAGAAGTGCGGATCACTGTGGAATTCGGCGGTACCTATGTCTGGGGTTACGACGGGGCAACCTATGACGTTGGCACAGCTGTGATGCCGATGTACTTCTTCGCCGTGCAATACGCCGAGGGCGTTCCAGCCTCCGAACTCTCATACAACACTGGCAGCTGGATGATGGCGACCTACTACTACAGCTCCTGCTATGCCAATTGGGATGGATACGCAGTGACCCACGATCCTGTATTTGTTGCGTACCCAGCTCAGCGCCCGGGTGATGTGTCGAACCTGATTAACGACCTCATGAACGCCTCGTGGGCAGTAGCCGCGATTGGGGTTGTTGCGATAGGAGCAGTCTGTGTGAGAACGAACCGCGTCAGGAAATCAGTTTAGGAGAAGCTCATGGGGCTTCTCCCCCCCTTTTTTTTACAGGTTTAGTTCTGGCCTTCTATGCTGGAAGTCACAGATTGGTTCGCTGATTATGTTGTGAAAGCGGACAGCTTCTTGCACGATCTCTGGATTCGAATACATTGTGGATAGTCAGGGAAAGAATCATTTGCGTTCGTGTCGTATTTGGGCGCTTGAATTTGGAGATGAGAGTCGTGTCGCGCACCGCTTACGTGTCTACAGCCCTGCTATTGCTGCTACTTAGTGCTGTTCCTCTATTGCCAGATGCCAGCCAAACGGGTCCCCAAGACGGAGCTACATTTGCCCAATGGTCTGGAGGATTGATTATCGATCACACTTGCATCGACCTTAATGCGATACCTGGCGAATGGATCAATACTGCTCAGGATGATGTTAGGGTTCACTACGCTCACACAAGCCATGGTGGACAGATTACAACTGGGTTATCGAGAATTGAGAGTGCGAACTTGACGTTTGACCACTCGAGAGGAAGTGGAGTCCTGCCAGTTTATGAAGGGGCTCTCTGTATACTCGATGGAAATCCCCCAGAGAGTTACATAACACCAGAACTGTACTGGCAGGGCGCAAGCGCTGTTGCTATCACACAGACCACATTAGACGATAATCCAACGCTAGCAGTGTCTCTATGGTCATGGTGTTGTCAACTTTACGATTACACAGAGATTCAGACCCAAGAATACCTCGATGCAATGGCCGCACTTGAAGCAGCCAATCCTGGCATAACCTTTGTCTACATGACCTGCAATGCCCAATCCAGTGGAGGCAGCGGCTACAATCGCTGGTTGAGAAACGAGCAGATTCGTCAATACTGCACTGATAATAACAAGGTTCTGTTTGATTTCGCTGACCTGGACTGCTGGAGCAACAGTGTGCAAAACACCTACGAGCACACGGTGGGTGAGGTCACTTACGATATTCCTCTGGAACATGAGGACTTCAATGGGAATGAGGCTGGACACACGACCTACACAAGCTGCGAACAGAAAGGTCGTGCTTTCTGGTGGCTAGTGGCCATGCTTGCAGGATGGAACGCTCCGACCTCTTCTACTCCTTCAACCACAACTGATGACACAGGAACCACAACGCCCACTACGAACACAGGCACCGGGACTCCGGAACTGCCCGACATGTTGTTGATATCAACCGCAATAGGAGCCATTGCCATCCTTATTGCGGCGTTTGTGGTGGTGTCAAGACGATCACGGTCGTAGGATTCCAAAACATCAATAAGCCTATCAAAAGCAGTAGACGGGAGCATGACTGGTTTTCCTGAGAGTGTGGAGTGGACTGCAAATGTCAAGTAATTCAAAGGATAAGACAGAGAATCCATGGGGCCTTCTGATCCCGATAGGTATTCTTGTCATAATCTATCTGTCACTGGATATCGTCTGGCTATTGATTCCAATCGTCATCCTGGCACTTGTCTTCTTTGGGGGTGTGTCTGAAGAGCAGAAGATTAAGACTAAACGAAGAAGAACAGAACTCCCGAGAACCACTGATTCAAGTGCTATCACATCCGGTCACATGCCAGAAAAGAAGTATATTCAAGATAGACCAATCTACGACCGTAAGAAGCAGAAGGAGGAGGGACTCGCCCTGGGAACGCTGGTACCAATCGTAATCATTGGTTGGCTCTGGCTTTCAAGTGGACTTGCATGGCCGTTCGCAATTCCCCTATTTGTGTTGGTCGTAGTGTTCTTGTCGAACATAGTGGAGCACTTCAAGGGACAATCAAAAGTAAAGGATGAGCTGGAACGTAGCGAGGCAACAACGATTCCAGAGATTGCCAGTAGGGTAGGAGTTCCGGAGGAACGTGTCAGAAGGCATATTGTTCGTGAGAAGCGGGATGGGACTTCAGATGTATGGTTTAACCCAGCTACTGGAACTACCACCTCCACGCCCGTTGGGGCCGAAGAAAGAATCACTGTGCGGGGTGTTGGTTGTCTCTACTGCGGCTTCGCGCTGAAACCAGAAGACCGATTCTGTCCCTTCTGTGGGGCTCCCATAAGGGCCAATTGACTGGTCGTTGAGAGGCCAAATGCCACCTTTACGAAACTGCTGTTGTACAGCTGCGCTAAAGCAGCAGATAATAGTCGCACCACCCGATTTCTCGCACAAGTAACACCTAGAATTGGAGGTATTGTAGAGATGGCTTACGCAGGAGGAACAGCCGCGGCTGCAGCGGCTATGCACACAAGTTCGTATAGAGTGAAATTTGGCAAGGACGAGTTCATGGACCTAGTGCAGATGGCACAGCCAAGTGTCATCTATCATGTTGGAAGAATGCACTTTTTTGCACATGATGGGTTCGCGGTGTACACACTCGAGTGCGAATCAGAGGACTTCAGAATAAAGGTCATGCATGCGATAGAGTTCTCGAACACACAGTGGAGCGAAAAGATCGGCAGTCAGTATTAGGATTACTAGTCCAAGCCCTTCCTGGATATTGGGAGAGGTTTCGCATTCACATGCCTCTGAGCTTACTCACTATCGTTTATCTGGTCGGTGTACGACTCCAAATCAATGGGTTCTAGGTAGCCAGTCTCAATCCCGTCCATGATGGTCTTGTAGGC
Organism: Candidatus Thorarchaeota archaeon; assembly: GCA_030612365.1. Taxonomy (GTDB): domain Archaea; phylum Asgardarchaeota; class Thorarchaeia; order Thorarchaeales; family Thorarchaeaceae; genus WTCK01. The sequence goes on along the minus strand of JAUWOA010000133.1, from coordinate 1,227 downwards.
TCTTGCTTCCTCCAGACCAGATCTCGTCATGATCCTAGCCAGTTCCTCCAGCTCGAATTCGTCACGCTTGTCCATCATTGCTGCGCCTTTCTCTAGAAGTCGCAGGTTTCTTGGGAGCTTGTGCGCTTCCACAGTCCTGTACTTAACCAGCAGGGCACCATCCAGCATCTCATTGAAGAGTGTTTCAAAGCGATCCTGCGTTTCATCATCCAGTACATGGATTGGAGCATTCTCGAAATGACTATCAAAGATAAAGCCAATAGATCGTGCGAATTGCATCATCCGTTCCTCTTGAGTGCCAGTTGGAGACCCCAACGTGATAAACGCACAGATGAGATTCTGCGTACCTACAGTTCTTATGATATCAGAAATTGGAATGATTTGCCATTCTTTCAGATCGACATCAAACTCTGAACGGAACTGTGTTATGGCCGCAATAAATCCGGAGAGCATTGAATCATCAATTCCGCTCTTGAGGAGATTTGAGTAGATTGGAATGCCGCTACTCCTGTGTAACACTATCACACCAAGGAGGTCTCTGACATCGTCGAATCTTCTCTTAACAACCATTGCTTCGATGTACTCTGCTTTGCTTCTTCGTGACTGCACCTTCTGCACGATGAAACCAACAATTAGTGCACCTATCAGAACCAGTAGTGGGCTGTACTGCTGAGCAGTTCTGGCGAGCAGGGCAAAGGCACTCATCTCTGGGTGCAGTTCCGTCTGGAAGTACCCTCCATCAAGTACGTAGTTCTCCAAGCTCGCGTAGATTTTAATCTCCGCTATTGTGTCCGAACTTGGCATGATGAACTGGCCGGAGTACTGGCCTTCTCCGACTTCCGCTAGTTGGATACTCTGGGTTTCCTCGAGATTGACGAAAACTTGCACTACAACCCTTGCGCCTGTCACAGGCTGCCCTGTGTTGCTCTCAACAACGCTTAAGGTGATGGTTGTCAGCTGGTCCTCGGCGCCGCTCAAGCCTTGGATGTCTACCACCTTGATGGTCACTGCAGCGACGGTTAGAGAGAAGGTCGCATACTGTGTTTCATGATTTGTGAAATTGGCCTTCACTATAACTGTGAATGTTCCAGTACCTGGTGGTGAGAGGAGAATCGAGTAGTAGCCATTGCCCTCGTCAACTAGTGGTCCAACTGGAATCCAGTCAGATGGAGCCATATCCACAATCTCTACTGTGGCTCCTGTCAGTCCATCTCCCGTCATATTGGC
>JAUWOA010000127.1 GCA_030612365.1 Candidatus Thorarchaeota archaeon | reverse complement strand
TAAATCAGTGAGGGTTTTTAAAGTCATTCTGTCCGCGAGAAAAAAGAGAGGTTGGAGAGGGCCTTCCGGCCGCTCCCTCAAACTGATTCGAAGCTATTTGATCCGCTCTTTAACCAAGGTTTCGACGACTGTTGGATCTGCCAGAGTGCTGGTGTCACCAATCTCGTCAATCTGGTCAGCAGCTATGCGCTTCAGGATTCTGCGCATGATCTTGCCGGACCGCGTCTTCGGAAGTGCGTCAGCGAATTGGATCTTTTCAGGAGTTGCAATTGGACCAATCTCTCTTCGCACATGCAGGCGTAGTTCCTGCCTGAGGTCCTCTGTCTTCTCCACGCCAAGCTTCAAGGTCACAAACACGTAGATTGACTCTCCCTTGATTTCATGTGGAAAACCGACGACTGCAGACTCTGCGACTGTTGGGTGCTTAACAAGAGCAGATTCAATCTCTGCCGTCCCCAAACGGTGCCCTGAAACCTTCAGGACATCATCAATCCGGCCCATAATCCAGTAGTAGCCATCCTCGTCGAAGCGACCACCATCGCCCGTCATGTACATGGGAAGTCCTGTGTCGGGATTCTTGTACTGAGAAAAGTATGTGCTAACAAACCTGTCATGATCACCATAGAGAGTCCGCATCAAGCCCGGCCAGGGCGTCTTCATGCAGATGTATCCACCTTCGTTTGCGTTGACAGGCATACCATCTTCACCTACAATTATTGGATCAACCCCGAAATACGGTAGTGTGGCTGAACCAGGCTTGGTTGGTGTAGCAGCAGGCAAGGGAGTAATAATCACTCCACCTGTTTCTGTTTGCCAGTAGGTGTCAACGATCGGACAGTTCTCATGACCAATTACCTCGCGGTACCACATCCATGCTGCAGGATTGATTGGTTCACCGACAGTGCCCAGAAGTTTCAGACTTGAGAGGTCGTACTCATTAGGCCACTTATCGCCGAACTTCATGAGCGCACGGATGGCGGTTGGAGCAGTGTAGAACTGATTGACCTTGTATTTTTCGACTATCTGCCAGAATCTTCCGGCATCAGGATAGGTCGGAACCGCCTCAAACATCAGCGTAGTGGCGCCTGCTGATAGTGGTCCGTAGACAATATAGGAGTGGCCAGTAACCCAGCCAATGTCCGCGGTGCACCAGTAGACATCGCCCTCATGCCAGTCAAATATCATTTTGAAAGTGTGGGTCACATAAGTCAGGTATCCACCGAGTGTGTGCAGGACGCCCTTTGGCTTGCCGGTGGAACCGCTTGTGTAGAGAATGTATAGTGGGTCCTCAGCATTGAGCCACTCGGTTTCGCACTCTGGGGAGGCGTCCTTCATCATCTCATGGTACCAGACATCACGACCGTCGGTCCATTCGATTTCGGCGCCAGTCCGCTTAATAACAAGCACATTCTTCACACTTGGTGCTTTCTCAACCGCGGCGTCTGCAAGCTTCTTCTGAGTGATGGTCTTGCCACCACGGTAATAGCCATCAGCCGTGATCAATACATTGGCATCGCAGTCATTGATTCGGTCCTTGAGAGCATCTGAACTGAAACCACCAAACACAATGCTGTGAATGGCGCCAATGCGTGTGCACGCGGTCATTACGATAGCCAGCTCGGGAATCATGGGCAAATAGATAGCGACTCTGTCGCCCTTCTTCACGCCAAGCTTCTTCAGAACATTTGCGGCCTTGTTGACCTCGTCACGGAGCTCCTCGTAGGTATAGGTCTTGGAGTCGTCCTCAGGCTCACCCTGCCAGATAAGGGCCAATTGCTTGCCCTTCCCGGCCTCAATGTGCTTGTCAAGACAGTTGTAGGCCATGTTAGTGACGCCGTCTTCAAACCATGTGAATTCAGCCCTCTCAGGGTTCTTCCAAACGAAGCCCTTAGTGGGTTCTTTCTTCCAGTAACATAGTTCTTTTGTCACACCAAGCCAGAAGTCATCGGGGTTGGCAATGGATTTCTTCCAGAGCTTAGTTCGATCTTCGTAGCTCTTGATGTATGCCTTGTCGGCAAAGCCCTTTGGAGGATCGAACTTCCGAGCTTCAGTTGATGTGACTGTAATCTTCTTTTCTGACAAATCTTGCACCCGGAAATCTTGGATAATATCAACTGATATTTCGGTCGAGGGCCTGAATTAGTCCTATATGAGCTTATCTCTCTCTCCTAGGTAGGAAGTCGAGGTCAAGTCATAAAAGAAATGGGAGGGCCAAGGGCCGAAGCCCTTGACCTCAGTTGAATATGTTACTCCTTGCGAGTGAGCCTCAGGATTACTGTAAGAACTACTGCAATGATTGCAAGAACCCCTGTAATCAGGAAGGCCAAAGAGTAGCCGGCCATCTGACCAAAAGTACCTGCTACCAGCGCACCCACGATGCCTGCGATACCATATGCCGTGAACATGACTCCATAGTTCTTGCCCACATTCTCTGAGCCGAAGTAGTCAGCAGTTGCAGACGGGAATAGTGCGAAGTTGCCACCAAAGCAGAAACCGATGATAGAGGCAACTGCGGTCACCACAATCCATGAGTTCGGTCCTAGGGCGATGGCAGAGAAGCCAAACATAGCCAGTGCAAGAATCAGGAACATCAGAATCATTGTAGTAATGCGGCCTATCTTGTCTGACAACGCACCCCAGACGATTCTACCCGCGGCATTGAAAATCGACATGATTCCGCCGATTAGAGCTCCCAGTCCCAATAAGTACACATCGGGATCGATTTCTGTAGCTGCCCGGATAACATTGCCCAGAGTCATGAGGCCGGCAGTAGCAGCGAACACAAACATTAGCCAGAGCAACCAGAATGAAGATGTCTTAATCATTCCACCGGGAGTCATTCCTGTGCCAGCGCCATCAGCAGTTGACTGAGGAGGCGTCCAACCAGGCGGGGTCCAACCGACTGGTGGGTTTGAAAGCACTTGGGCACCCAAAATAACGCCTACAAGATAGACGATACCAAGTACTAGGAACGGCATTCCGATATATCCACCTGACAAAGCCAGGAGGAATTGCTCCACATAGAGAAATATCAACGCGCCACCGCCAAATCCGGCTACGGCTACTCCAGTGATGGCGCCCTTCTTGTCAGGAAACCACTTCACTAAGGAGGCTATTGGACACACATATGCAAAGCCAATGCCTGCACCACCGATTATCCCATAGGTGATAACCAAGTAGATAGTGCCCATTACCGAATCCGAGCCTAAGCCGAGCGTATCGACTAACGATGCGAGGATATATCCAGCGCCCAGGAGGATACCACCTACCGTAGCGACTTTTCGGGGTCCAACACTGTCTTGCCAGCGACCAGCAAATATCATGAACAATGCAAAGGATGCTAGACCGGCGGCAAAGGGCAGCTGTGTGTACAAGCGTTCCCATCCGTACCCGGATCCGGTTTCGAGGACATCCTGAAACACGGACCAAGCATAGATGGTTCCAAGGCACAGCTGGACAATTATTGCACCAACAATAACAAGATACCTATTTCCAACGTTCTCAGACATGATTGTCGTCACCTAGAAGGCTGTCTAATATTGAACTCGGCCCAACGCACTGAGCACAAAAGGCTTCCGACTAACTGAGAGATGCAGAAAGGGAGATATCGCGTTGCTTGGAAATCCCTATATGCTTGGAGGTCGGTTCTGAGCTCAGCGGAGAGAGTCATTATTATGCCAAGAATTAAGTGGACTGAGAAGTACAAGAAGAAAGTCCTGACAGCTAATGACGCCATTGGGAAGATTGGAAGAGGCGCTCGTATCTTCCTAGGAACTGGTTGTGGCGTCCCCTATCATCTGGTGCAGGAACTTGCTAAGTGTGCAGATCAGATGGCCGATAATGAAATTGTCCACCTCCTGACCCTTGGAGATACGCCTTCTGCAGATCCAAAGTTCCAAACCCAATTCAGACATAACTCCTTCTTCGTCAGTGCCAACATACGCGATGCAGTTGCTGAGGGGAGAGCAGATTACACGCCCATCATGCTATCTGATATTCCTAGACTCTTCCGCCGCAAGAGAATGCCACTTGATGTGGCAATGATTCAAGTGAGCCCCCCAGACGAACATGGCTACTGCTCTCTCGGTATCGCAGTCGATATCACGAAATCAGCTGCAGAGAGCGCGAATCTTGTCATAGCTCAGGTTAACAAAAGAATGCCTGTCACACACGGTGACTCTTTCATACAGGTCAATGATATAGATTACTTGGTGCCCCACAACGAGCCCCTCCGAGAGCTTGAAGCACAGGAAGTGGACGAAGTAATAGACCTCATCGGCTCATTTGTAGCGAGGCTTATTGAGAATGGGTCCACATTGGAGCTGGGGATAGGCGCCCTCCCACAGTCAGTCTGTAGTAATCTAATGGAAACGGGCGTTAGAGACCTGGGGATACATACAGAGATGTTCAGTGACAGTCTGATTCCGCTTATTGAGAGCGGTATTGTAAATAACAAGAAGAAAACCATTCACCGGGACAAGGTGATTGCCAGCTTTGCAATGGGCACAAAGAAGCTCTATGACTTCATAGATGATAATCCAATGTTCCATTTTCATGATACTGCATATGTCAACGACCCGCACATCATTGGTCAAAACAAGAGAATGATAGCAATCAACTCTGCGCTTGAGATTGATCTAACAGGACAGGTATGTGCAGATTCGATTGGCCATAGATTCTACAGCGGGATTGGGGGCCAAGTTGACTTCATCCGCGGTGCATCAAAATCCATAGGTGGCAAAGCCATCATCTGTATGCTATCTACCGCAATGGATGGGGAGGTTTCAAGGATTGTGCCGCGCCTCAGCGAGGGAGCGGGAGTCGTCACAACACGAGGCGATGTAGACTATATCATCACCGAGTACGGCCTTGCTACACTCCACGGAAAAACAATACGAGAACGTGTTCTATCACTGATTGCTGTGGCCCATCCGAAGTTCAGGAATGAGCTATTGGAAGCGGCGAAGAAAATGCACTATGTGTTTGAGGACCAAGTGCCATTTCAGGTTCAGGGGACATACTTCGCGACGGAATACGAGTGTCAAGAGACCTTCAAGGGTCCTGATGGGGATGTCAGCGTGCAATTCAGATTGATTCGTCCAGATGACGCAGACCGAATCAAGGAGTTGTTCTATGACCTAAGCGAGGAGTCTATCTATTTCCGGTTCCTTACTCCGTTGAGAAGCCTTAGAAGGCAGACGCTCCAAGACTTCTACAATGTAGACCAGGACCGCGACATCTCGATTGTAGCAGTCATCAGTACCGACGACGAGAAAGAGGTTGAGGAAATAATTGGAGCAGGAAGATATCTGCTGGACCGAAGCAAAAACGAGGCCGAGTTTGCTTTACTTGTAAAGGATGACTACCAAGGTCGAGGAGTAGGGACATTCTTGCTGAGCCATCTCATGCGCATTGCCAAGAGCAAGGGTGTCAAGAGATTCATTGCATATGTCCACCCCCAGAACCAGAAGATGGTTCGCTTCAT
>JAUWOA010000168.1 GCA_030612365.1 Candidatus Thorarchaeota archaeon | reverse complement strand
CACACGTTCACTACCGTCGAGAACCAAGCCAAAACCACCATTGATTGCTTTTCCGATGCCAACTCCACCACCATTTGATAGGACACACAGCGTCATCCCGCGCGCCGCATTTCCAGCCCAACACTGATGAGCCATATCGCTAGTGACATTGCTTCCGTCCATGATATTGGCAGTTTCTCTGAATGGTGAATCGGTGCCTCCAGTATCGTGATGATCACGACCTAGCATTATCGGCCCCACTTTGTCATCCTTCACCATCTTGTTGAACTCGAGCGCTATTTTGATGCGTCCCTTTGCATCTGCATACAGGATTCTAGCTTGAGAACCAACTACGAGAGCGTTCTTCTCTGCATCTCGAATCCAAATGTAATTGTCACGATCCTGCCCGCTAAGCGTGGGGTCTATGCACGACATCGCAGCTTTGTCGGTTGCAGTCAAGTCTTCGCGTAACCCGCTCAAGCATACCCAACGAAACGGACCATAGCCGCAATCAAAGCAAATTGGCCCCATGATGTCTTCTACATATGATGGAAAAATAAATCCGTCATTCGTGTTTTCGCTATTCTTTGCAATGGCTGTTGCGCCTGCGTCGAAGATTGCCTTCATGAAGCTGTTTCCATAGTCCCAGAAGTACGTGCCGCGCTCGGCCATGATTTGAATGAGTCTGAACTGCTTGCGGAGGGATGCGTTTACAAGCTCGATGAATTGCTCTCGGTCGCTTTTGAGAAGCTCGCGTCCCTCTTCAAATGTGACTCCTCGAGGCGTGTACCCTCCGCCATAGACGTCATGACATGAGGTTTGATCTGATGCTAGCTCAATGGGGATGCTATTGTCCACAACGTATTGCCAAAGGTCGACAATGTTGCCGTGGTAACCAATTGATATCGGCTCCTTCTTCGCTCGGTACTCCTCAACCCACTCAAAGATCTCAGGCAGGTTGTCAGAGTGTTTACTAAGCCATCCCTGTTCGCTGCGGGTAACTATGCGGCTCTTATCAACCTCAGCGATGATTCCAATTCCGCCAGCAATCTCAACTGCTTTCGGCTGCGCTCCACTCATACCCCCAAGACCTGATGTTAGGAAAACCTTGCCACGAAGGTCCTCGTCGTCTGCCAAGCCGAGATACAGCCGACCTGCGTTCAACAGTGTGATGCATGTCCCGTGAACGATGCCTTGAGGACCAATGTACATCCAGCCACCCGCAGTCATCTGACCATAATTCGTATTCCCCATCGCTGCTGCGCGATGAAAATCTTGGGGAGTATCGAACATGCCAACCATGAGCCCATTGGTCGATATCACACGAGGCGCATTTCTATGCGATGGGAAGAGTCCTACAGGATGCCCAGAGCTGACAACCAATGTCTGTTCTCCAGTCATTGTTTCCAAGTACTTCTTGGTCAACCGGTACTGCATCCAGTTCTGACAGACCTGCCCACTCTTGCCGTGCATGATCAGTAGGCCTGATTATGCTCTCCGTAAGTGACCAGCTCGTATGGATATAACGCGACATCGAAATCCAAGTTATTATCAATCATAAGCTGAAGCGCTCTTGTTTCAAGAATCCCCTCGTATTCATCGACTGGTTTTGCTTTAATTGCGCCAGAGGGGCGATATCGGTACCCATAGATACGCCCTCTTTTCATGAGCTCATCGAGAAACTCCGGAGCCAGTCGTTCATGCAACTCTGATGGGATGTACCTCAGAGCATTCTTGAGCGCAGTTGCTGTTTCAGACTCGGCTAGGTTAAAACCTCTATCTGGAGCTCTCCTAATTCCATGTTCAAACACGGGATCGGGAGGGAGTTTGGAAGATAGTTTCACTCTCATCGCCTTAGACACATCAATCACTATTTACACCACCAATGACAAATAACCTCAGGTGGTTTTAGCATAAAACGCTTTCAGTTAGCATTTAGGAGCGCTAGGCGCACTTTATCTTCTTAACAAGTGTATTGAAAGCTTGAGCTTCAGGCGGTACCGTTCATTTTTTCTTGGACAAACTTGGACATCAAGCTGTCCGTCCAGGAACGACACTGGACATATTATCTTGCACGTGAATGATGTTTCGAGCCGCATTCACATCGGCAGGGAAGTGCACATCGCACTTGTCACAGTAGAAGTACTCCCCACCTTTTCTCTCAGTGGTCGACGTTTCGTCCTCTACTCGTATTCCTCTCTCTCCACAGACATGACAGGTCTGAGATGTGTACCTTAGATTTACAGTCCACACACTGTACTTGGAGTGACCAAGGGACTCCCGCATGTACCTCACTGTGTCGATGATCTTCCCCCATCAGTATCACGAGGAACAGAATGAAGGAGATTGATAACATGACTACGAACAAAATCAAGAAGCACACGACAATCGGAAACGAGGACGGCGTACCGCTCGGCGGTTCTTTTGAGTTTGAGCGGGGGGAAGGCGAAAAAGAAACCATGACAACTGACGAAAGCGAAACAGTGACCGAAGAAACAAAGCCCAAAGATGATTCCCTAGACAATATAGTATTGCAGGCAATCCACGAATGGACGAAGGGTCACGTCAACCTAGTGGTCTTTCATGGGTCATTCGTGGCCTTCGACGAAGAGCACAACGTAATTGAGGACCGCTATGTGTGTTACGGCAAGAGGGTCGTCCTTCAGATTGATATTGATGAATTCTTAAAGGAGTTCAATAAAGAAAAGGATGGCTTTGTGAATTGGTGAATAAAAATGGAAAGAAACGAGAAATTAATATTGGTTTCAATGTTAATTGGTATTATTGGGATTGGTAGTGCGGTGGTAATTCAGGGTAATCGTGATTTGTTTGTAGATTTCTTAAAATCTTTGCTTACTCCAAATGACATAGTACTTGTAATGCAGGGTATAATTGGAATACTCCTTGTAAGTCTTGGTATAGCAGTGTGGTACTTGTGGTTAGGAATAGACAAAAAAAGAAAGGAAAGGACGACTTTGTGAATTGGTGAACCTCACAGGCCGAGAGAATTGGCCACCTTTCTCTTTTTCCACCAACACGGTATTCTTACAAACTGTCATAAATGACTTTCAATACATTGTATGTTGTACAAAGTTGGACGCCGAAGTCTAGTACGCCCAGATAACAGCACTGGACTACTCCGTGAGGAATCTTCTCAAATGTATCATATTCCTCAGAGATTAGTGTCGTATTGGTTCATATAAAGCCCACAAGGGGATTGTCCAGGAATGCCCGACTTTACAGCAGCTATTCGCAACCCCTTGCCACAGAAAACGGCCGATTTATTCTAGAGGGCAACAAATTCCGCGCTACTGGCATCCCAACCCAATCTTTTTGCTTTCTGAAAGGCTTCACTTGATCCCTTGTACTGCCCCAGAAGCCATAGGAGCAAACGAAGCTTATTCCACAGGTGCGGGTTGTCGGGGTCGGCCTCAAGCTCTGTGCGGATTCCAGATTCGATTTTCGCATATTCATCAAGTTCTCTCTTACGGGAGGCTATTGCCTGCTCCAAGAGATCATAAACGTAGTCAGCTGGCCTATCTAGTACATGAGTGAGAAACTCTGTGGGCCGTCCGCGAAGAGCGGCGTTGATTGCGGCCGCGGGAGTATCCTTGGTCCTCCAAAACTCG
>JAUWOA010000099.1 GCA_030612365.1 Candidatus Thorarchaeota archaeon | reverse complement strand
TTCCATTTTGCCGCCCAGCCAGACGTTCGACTTAGCGTTGAACGTCCAAAATGGGACTTCGAGATCAACGTTGGAGGAAGCTTGGAACTCCTAGAAGCCATGAGAAAGAGCGATGTGAAGCGGATGGTATTCGCCTCATCCGGCGGGACTGTCTATGGAGAAACAGATGTCTTTCCAACCCCGGAGGTCACAGCCTTCCGTCCGATAAGCAACTATGGCGCTGCGAAAGGTGCATTTGAGATGTACCTGAGCTCATACGCCGAGCTATACGGGATTGACTCAGTTAGTATGAGGTTAGCAAATGTAATCGGACCGCGATCAACTCATGGAGTAATGCATGACTTCTACCTGAAGCTAAAGAGGAATCCAAGACATCTCGAGGTCCTCGGGGACGGAACACAGGAGAAGGCATACATGTACATTTCCGACACGGTCGAGGCTGCGTTGGTCCTTGCTAGGAATATTGGGAGGGGTTATCTCCCTGTGAATGTGAGTTCAGGGGAGCGACTGACCGTTGCGCGCATCGCCGAGCTTGTCTGCCAGGAACTCGGCGTACCCGACGCACACATAGCCTATACCGGTGGCAAGCGTGGGTGGACTGGAGACGTCGTTAGGACTGATATTGACATAACGAAGCTATCATCATTTGGATGGCAGCCCCAGATTCCACTCGAAGAAGGAGTTAGACTCTACCTGCGTTGGCTAATCAAGAAATTTGGCCCTGTGAAGTAGCAGCGCTGTCGAGGAGAATCCACATCCACAAGGTGGCTCCAATAGGCTGTTACGGTGTACAGAAATCTCTCCAATCCACTTATATCATAGCCATGTCGATTCGATTTCGCAGTTACCAGATGGTTGCTACCTTGAAGTCGCCGAGTTCCCCAAAGCGCATTGCCGTCTTTGTTGAGCATTTTCCTCCATATCTCGGTTCTGATAGGTCCATCTTCGAGTTATCCAAAAGAGCAGCCGCAAGGGGTGTGAAGATCCATTTTGTGGTCACGCAGCCGCTTCGGTACCTCTATGGTCAGCGGCCGGCAACTTGGAAGTACAAGAAAAACTGGGAGGGTCCCCCTCCAAAGGTTCACAACAATATCAGCGCGAAGTACTTGCTCTTGGGGAAGTGGATGGAGGCACTGTGGCTTCGCTTTCCGCCCTTGGCTTATCTAATCACACTAATACCTTTCACCACATCCGCGCTGAAGGAAATACTCCGCTTTAAGCCGGATGTGGTTGTTTGTGCACATGCATCTCCCATCCTTGGTGTGGTGGCGTATCTCTCTGCAAAGCTTTCTCTTAGACCAATACTGATGGCCGTTCCTGATTGGATGTCCGCTTACGCAGCTGGTCTCATGCAAGAAAGTATGGCTAGCCTTGGGCCTTCTCTGCTGCAGATGGTCGAGCTTAGGCTCTATAAGTTGGCTGATCGAATCATCGCTGCGACAGAGTTCTTGAAGAGTCTCTTGACTGATTATGGGGTTCGACCAGAAATAATCACCGTGATTCCAAATGGTGTAGATCCCGATCAATTCTCTCCTTCAGTCGACTATTCCGATATCGTTCAGAAGTATCGGCTCAAGGGGCGATGTGTCGTCCTATTCTCAGGCCATCTGGAGGAGTGGGCTGGACTGTCGCTCATCTATGACCTAGCGAAGAGGCTTGATAGTGATGTTCCTCAGTCGCACATTCTCCTCGTTGGATCCGGGAGAACGGTAGGATTGCTCCTCAACAAGCTCGTTACCAGTGGTTTGGGCCACATGCTGACACATGCCGGATTTCATCCGTTCAATGAGATGCCCAAGTTCATTGCTGCTTCAGATGTTACGCTATGCATCTTTCCTGATACTCCTGCGGCCCACGCAGCATCCCCGTTGAAGCTATTCGAGTACATGGGATCTGGACGAGCTATAGTTGCCACATCAGTAGCAGGCACTTCTGAGATTCTTGACGACACTATGGGTGTCTTGGTTTCGCCCGGCAATGTTGATGATGTGTGCGATGCAGTCGTGAACCTCTGTCGCCATCCCGATCTGCGAGAAGAACTTGGAAAGAAGGCCCGTAGAGTTATCACTCAGAAGTACACTTGGGAATTCCTGACTGGGCGATTCCTGGAAGAATGCGAGACCACACTCAAATCTTGAGGGCTCTCTTATAGTACTCTACTGTTCTGCTGGATGCGCGGCGCCAAGTTTCCTTTCGCACATATGACACCTGACTCTGGCCGAGCCTTGTCGCTAGGTTATCATCTGAGAGTATTTCCGTAAGCCTCTTCGTTAGGCTTTTCGAATCACCTGCTTTGAAGAGGAGTACGTTCCCACCGATGGACTCTCTCATGTGATAGCCAACATCTGCGGCTACAATCGGAATCCCATATCCTGCGTAGTTGTGAATCGGACCACTCGCTCCCACACTCTCCGTATAAGGGAAGAGAATCACAGAGGCCGCAGAGAAGTAGACTGGAACTCTCTCTTCAGGAATGAACTCTGTATCGAATCTGACGTGGTCATCAAGTGACAATCGTTTGGTCTGTTCCCGGAGTTCTTGCAGATAGACCATACCCTCCTTGTCCTGAGGAGTTCCAGCAATCAACATGATTGTATTTGGTTGAAAATCTCTAATCCGTTGCATCGCGTTTACCGCAACATCGATTCCCTTCCCTCGTCGAATGAAGCCGAATATCAAGACGATTCTCCTGTCTGGGAGCCCAAGCATCTCAGATGCACTCTTGCGATCCAGTTGCCTAGTGGGCAGTCTACACGGATGAGGAATCTCGACGACCTTCTCCGGACGATAGCTGAAGTCACGGAGAAACGCTTTCCTTAGGAGTGAATTCGTCTTCACGGTGCTCAGCTGAAGGACATCAGTGCCCCAATCCAAAAGGCGCATGTATGCTCTGAAGGCCGCCCTCGCGAGAAATGAGAAACGACCCAGAAACCGAAATGTCCCAGCCCTCTCTACAACCTGGTCAGCCATCCACGTGCTGTGTAGAGTCACTGTCGTACGGAATCCAACGAGCCTGCATAGGATCAGAAACAGGAGCATGGGTTCGCCAAAGAGTCCGCCATAGACCTCGCCATGAGGACCGAATTGCACATGCACGATATGGGGGCGTATTCTCTTGAGATGTTTCACCAGAGCGAACGGATATAGTAGATTTCGGCCTTTCCAGACATTCAGGACCTCTACTAAGCCTGTTTCTGTTACTATCGCCTCTGCATCCTTTCCTGTCAGAGCAGTGACTTGGACCTTGCCAGTTCTAACAAGCTCTGTGATAAGTTTCACAGTGTATAGTGACTCTCCAGTCCGCTGGGGCGGCAGAGGTGACACCATGGCAACTCTCAGCATTAGCCTCCTGCTTGATTATCATGGACTGTTCAAAAGAGTTTCTCGAGAGAATAGAGCTCAACGTTCTTTGAGCACAAAGCCGATAGATCTCCCAAGCAAAGATGATGTTTCCTAAGAAACCCATGCGATTCCTTAGGAATCCGACGAGCACGATGATCACCGTTCATTGTAAGTTGGACATTCTTTGACAAAGGAGTGATGTCCCTCCAAGAGCGGCATTGGACTGACTCCTTGAGGTCCAATTTCGTGTCAGTAAGACCTCATGGAATCTTATTACGGACTTGAGTATATAACCCCCTAGATAAATGCTTGAATCCACAGATTCATTCAAACACCTGTCTGAATGATGTCCAACTTTGTACAAGATTTTAGCAGCTGTTTGCTACCCCAGAGTCCCCCATTCTTGCATAAGCGCCCTTAGTTTGGCAACTACTTTATAATGCTTATCACCGACTGTGCAGTAGGTATTCAGCCTAAAGAGAGATTTTCATTACGCTGGTGAATGTGAGTAGTCTATGTCTAGAGTGGCCTATGTGAGCAGCTACACGCCGAGGGTGTGCGGAATAGCTACCTTCACTGAAGACCTAACTAGGAACATTAACACCCTCAACGCCTTGGAGCCTGCGGCCATCGTTGCAATGAATGAACCAGGCTCATCGTATTGCTACGGTAAAGAGGTAGTACTGCAGATTGATAAGGAGGACAAGGAAACCTATCAGCAGGTGGCCCACCAGATCAACAGTTCAGGCTTTGACTTGATAAACGTGCAACACGAATTCGGGCTCTTCGGTGGGGAGTGGGGAAACTATCTCTTGACCCTCCTTAAGAAACTGAGTAAGCCTAGCGTCACTACAATGCACACTACACTGTCACCCAACTCGAAGGGAACGCAATCCCTAGGGCAGGCAAATATTCATGACAAGGTGGTACAGGGGATAGGACAACACAGCTCCGGTATCGTAGTCATGACGAAGATGGCCGCTGACATATTGCGAGAATGGCATGATGTAGATGCTGAGAAAATCAAGGTCATACCACATGGATGTCCTGACATACCGTTTGTGCCAAGTGATCAAGGAAAGAAGGATCTGGGTCTGGATGACAGAAGTGTCTTGTCTACCTTTGGTCTGTTGAGTCGAGACAAAGGGATTCAAAATGCAATAAGGGCACTACCGGAAATCGTCAAAGAAACCCCTGAGATCCTCTATCTGGTCATTGGAGTAACTCATCCGCAAGTCAGACTCCGGGAGGGGGAGAAATACAGAAAACGACTCATGAGGCTGGTGAAGAAGCTGGGGCTAGAGAAGAACGTCGAATTCCATAACCGTTTTCTGAGCAAGCAAGAACTGATACAATACCTACAGGCCACGGACATCTACGTCTGCTCCCACGTCAAGAAGGACCAACTCTCAAGCGGAACAGTCACCTATGCCTTAGGGACAGGAAAGGCTATTGTTTGTACACCCTTCTACTACGCCATGGAAGTCTTGGATGAGGGACGCGGATTGTTAAGTAGATTCAGAAGCCCCCGTTCCATCGCTGAATGCATCACACGACTCTTGGAAGACCCCGAGCTGAAAGCTCGCACGGAAAAATTAGCGTACGAGTATAGTCGTGCCATGACATGGCCCCGCGTGGCCTCCAGATATGTTTCCCTGTTTAGAGAAGTGATTCAATGAATAGGAGGATGGTTCCCATTAAGCGCCCCTCGATCAACTTCAGTTGGTTACAGGCTCTGACCGACGACACAGGCATCCTCCAACACGCCAAATTCGCAGTTGCTAACAGAAAGGAGGGATACACGACTGATGATAATGCCCGTGCTCTTGTGGCTGTCCTCAAGTACTATAGACTACGACGGGAGGAGCCAGTGTCAAGGCTTGCAGAAACCTATCTGAGTTTTCTCTTCCATATGCAGAAAGATGATGGGATGGTTCATAACTATATGGGGTACAATCGCAGCTTCCTCGATGGAGAGGGGTCGTACGACTCACTAGGCCGGGTCCTCTGGGCCTCGGGTTACACTCAAGACACCCCAACTCCCGAGGACTTCAGAATGTCGGCGAAAGAGATCTTCGACAGGGGCCTTATCTGGGCACTGAAGTCTGACTCACCCCGGACCCGGGCTTTCGCCATTCTGGGCCTCTACCACTATGCAAAGGCGTTCCCTCAAGACAAGAACCTTCCGTTGAACATGACCCTTCTGGCTAATCGACTCTGTGAGGGTTATAGGTGTGAGTCTACATCCTCTTGGCAGTGGTTTGAGCCATACCTCACCTATGCCAATCCTCGGCTCCCTCAGTCACTCTTCAGGGCCTATCAGACAACAGGAGAACGGGCCTATCTCCGCATCGCTGAAAAGACCCTTGGGTTTCTTGCAGAGAAACAAATCATTCAGGATGTGTTCCATCCGGTAGGGAATCGTTCTTGGCTTATGAGGGGTGGAGAGCAGGCGCTCTACGATCAACAGCCCATTGAGGCATCATGCATGGTAGAGGCTGCATCCGCAGCCTTTCAAGCAACTAAACAAGAGAAGTATCTTGAGATAGCCTACACTGCCTTTGAGTGGTTTATGGGAAAGAACTCGAAGAAGGTAATAGTCTACAATCCAGCCACTAGCGGCTGCTACGACGGAATCACGCCTGAAGGGCTTAACAGAAACCAAGGGGCCGAGGCCGCGATCTCCTTCCTCTTGGCGCGCCTTGAGATAGAGGCTCTGAGTAAGAAACACCTATAGAGAGTGACCAGGAAAACAGGACAGAACTAAGGTAGCAGTTCCCCTAGGTCGTACTCGACTCCGCACAACACCGTGTCGGCACCACCATAGTAGACCAGGAGCCGATCGTCCAACAGGACACTCCCACAGCTGAAGACAACATTAGGCACCTTGCCAAAACGTTCATAGTCCTCTTTGGGCTCCAGTATCGGCTTCTCCGATCGATAGAGAATCCTCTCAGGGTCATCCTTATCGATTAGCAGTGCGCCGAGACGATAAACGTAGTCAAAGTCCACTCCATGGTATATGAATAGCCAGCCCTCATTGATCTCAATGGGCGGCCCTGCGGCTCCAACCTTCAGACAGTCCCAACTATTGGGTCTGGGATGCATCACGGCCTTGAGGCCGCACCAATACTTCAAATCTTCAGAGTAAGCCACACACATGTCAGGGTCGATACGACTATACATCACATAGCGTCCTTCTATCTTCCTAGGGAAGATCACCGCATTCTTATTGTGGATACCCTCAAAGGGCAGCCACCTCTCTCCCCAGTTCCATCTGCCAGATAGGAGGTCTTCGAGAGCGACCTTGGTCAGGGAGACCTGAAACGCATTCATAGGACTGTTCCTATAGGCTGTATAGGTCATCAGACATTCTCCATCCATCTGGATAAGCCTCGGGTCCTCGCATCCAAGATTCTCGTAGGAGTTTGACGGCGCGAACACGGGTTCAGGCTGTCTCTTATCGATTGTATATCCATCCGAGGATTCTGCGTACCCAAGTCGTGAAACACCATCGTCCCCAATCGCACGGTAGAGAATGTGGACTCTTTCCCCAGCATAGAGAGCGGCAGCGTTGAACACTTCCCGGGTTTCCCAGTAATGTCCTGGCACTGATTCGAGAATCGGGTTGCCTTCAAAGCGCTTCATGGATCATGTCTCCTAGTGTTGCATCGAGGTTTCTTACCCTGTGACCGTATGCACGTTGAAAAGTTCATCCACGATTGCTCTTAAATTCAGTAGGCCCTTTATGCATCCCTGTTCATCGACCACTGGCAGGTGTCGTATATTATACGAATGCATGATTCTATTAGCATGAGCGAAAGTAGCATCCTCACGGACGGTCTTGAGATTTCTCGTCATGACCTCCTTGAGAGGCGTGCTCAAGGGAATTTCTGTGGCTATGACTCGGATGGCATCCCGTTCTGTGAATATTCCCTCACACTTCC
>JAUWOA010000082.1 GCA_030612365.1 Candidatus Thorarchaeota archaeon | reverse complement strand
CTGTGTGGACTCCCTGCTCATGATTGGTCCCCGGAACCAAGAGATGGAGGATGCTCTGGAACTACTTCAAGCAGGTGATTCCGAGGGATCATTGTTCTTCAAGCGTCCAGGCAAAGCGTGGCCGCTCTTTGGCTCCTTTCTCGCCTGGGTACTGTTTCCACTGTGGGTGCTGCATACGGGCTTGGATGGCGTCATGCTCCCCATCTTGGGTATGCTTTACATACTTGCCGTGTTGGTTTCAATGAGATCTTATTCTGTTGATATCAGAATTCTGGACCGCGAGGACCAAGTTCACTTCCATTTTAGGAAACCAGCTGCCGTATGGCCCCTATTGGTTGATGCCCTGCTTGGGGCTTCCATTGTTTGCACGACTCTCTGGTTCATCCTCCTAAATGCATTCCCCAGCAATCCGGAGATAGCTTTGAGCATTCCTTTCCTTGCAATAGTGATTAACGTACTCCTCGTACCTATAGTCCCTCTCTTGGCGTCGGACTTCGCAATTGATGTGTTCAAGACATCCCTTCACGTGGTTCTTTCCAAGGACGGCAACGTAGTAGGAAAATCAATCTTGAATGCTCATCCCCTTGAGGCGCGTTGGGTGCAAAGGTCTGAGGACGAAGAGCTTCTTTCTTCTATTACTGAGAGAGTTCTTGTTCTGCTTAGCGCAGCTGAATAGCAGTGGGTTCTCTAACTGGCCAACTCATTTCGAAACTACGGGAAGCGCTTCTGCGCTGAATGCGAGCTATTCTACAACTTGACAACAGTCTTAGCAGTTAGAATGCCGCCCCAACCCGCAGGTCCGCTCCGAATCTTCACGTTCTCCCCAATCTCCAATGTTTCATACTCGGTTTCAGCTCCAATCTTAAACTTGAGCTGTTTTCCATCATGTGTGTCGACATCGATGTAACCGTACTTGTGAGGGTTCAATCCCAAAGTGCTCAGTTGTGTTGAAATAATCAAACCATTGAATTCATCCATGGTTATCACCTGAACGAAGGCACGTCACAAACTACCTTAACTGCTGCTATTTAGTAGCTTTTGTGCAAATAGCAGGCTATTCAAACCGCTTACCGCGAATATCTTTGTCAAGTCCGGTGATGACGCGGCCTCTCAGTCGATTCTTCTCAATTCCTCAGGGTTGCGAATAGCTGCTGCAAAGTAGGACATATCTAAACAATTCCATTGTGGACTTTATATAGACCAATACGACATTGACCTCTGAGGAATATGACACACCTGTGAAGGTTCCTCACGGAGTAGTCCAGTGCTGTTTTCTGGACGTACTAGACTTCGGTGTTCAACTTTGTACAACAGACAATGAACGGTATCTGAATGTGTTTTCCACGTACCAATCAAGGTAACGGTTGATTGCAATTCTAGCCGGTTCATCTTTGTCGAAGTCCCTTAGGTATTTGGCAGGAATTCCAGCGTAGATCTTGTATGGCTCAGTCTTAGTCCTTGGATGCAGCATTGCTGAGTTGGCTATCAGAACCCCCTCCGCCACTTTGCTTCCCACCATTAGCACGGCTCCTATCCCGATTCCAGCGAAATCTCCGATGCTTTCCGAATGGATGGTAGCGTTATGTCCTATGTTCACACGTTTGCCGACTCTGGTTACGTACACATCGTCCGAGTGTATAATCACTCCGTCCTGCACGTTTGATTCTTCATCAATCTCTATGCGGCCCCTATCTCCTCTTATGGAGGCATGAGGAGCTACGAAGACTCTCTCTCCGATCCTAACATTGCCTATGACACTTGCCTGAGGATGGATGTAAGCGCTATCTGCTATCTCAGGCACGAAATTTCCAAGTGCGTAAACAGTCATCTATATTCACTCCTTTCGAATAAGGCCCACGTAGAGATTTCGTGGTCCGAATGTTCTATCGAGGGTCCAACCTGCTTGCTGTGCCACCCTATTCATATCTTCAGGCCTCGCCAGCAGGAGTTCCCACCAATCTTCTATCTCATCCTTGTATTTCAGTCTGATTCTGACTAACCCCACTGGGCGTTGTCTTTCCCTGTTCCACTCATGATACTTCAAGTGTGCAGGATCATCAGCGGTTTCGGGGTCTCTAGACGATGCTAGAATGATGGCATCCGGGGTTGTAATTCGATGGAGGTCTTTCAGCATCTTGGTAATTCTCGGTTCCTCCCCTAAGATTCCGAAATTGTTGCCGAACAATAACACGGTATCAAACGTGTTGGGTTCGAATTTCATATTCTCCGCCGACATTACATGTGTATCAACTAATCCCTGACTTCTGCAGACCTCAACAGCACCCGGTAATATGTCGACACCAACCGTGGCGTAACCCTGTTCCCTTAGGTAGACCATAACTCTTCCTGCTCCACAACCAATGTCCAAGACACTCCCCCTGGCGTGCGCAATCGCTTGACGCTCTCCCTCTGGCCACTCAGGAAATGGATCCAGATATCTCCGGCCTAGGTCGTCGTGCACATTGCCATCGTCGCGCTCGATGGAGTACTTGGCATCCTCACCTGCAAGGGCATCCTTCATGATATTTCCGAATATGTCCTGCATAACGAGAGAAGATGCAGTTTCATGGAAAAAGGGGTCGGTGGAGAATTGGGTGAAGTTGGGCAAGTGCCTAACAGAGTTTGAACTGTTCAAACTAGACGTTTCCAATATGCATCTTCCATCTCAGAGAGAAGCTCTATGAGGCGCTGATGACACAGAAGCTTCGCTGAGGGCCAATAATGCGAAGCGTAGAAGCAGAAGGGCTCTGGCAATAGTAGAATCCTCTGATGATCTGACGGATGTAATCAGGTGCTATTTCTCTGAGCTCATAGTAGATCTTGCAAACTTCTTGCTCACCACGATCACGAGCAGTAAACCGGAAACAACCGCCACAGTCTGTCCAACCATCAATGGCATTCTGTCTACATACTGACTAGCGAACCAGACAGACTCATTCAGGACTCCTGAATCTCTTGAGAACACAGTCATCTTCATGTGGTTGTCGTAGTGGCGTGGTTCTATCTGACTAAGAATAGCCACTGCTGGATGGTCCATTCCTGCCAACTCTACCATATCCGGATCATGTGGAAGAGCAAGACTTGGCAGGAGTATGTAGCGATTTGGAACTCCAACCATTTCATTCTCAATAAGAAGTGTTTGCCCATCTAGTGTTGTCAAGATAATATCGTTGTCTAGATCTGTGTCAAGGTCTGCGGAGTTTGCTCCTAAGAAAGATGTGCCGAATGACCAAAGAAACGGTTCTTCCAGGATATCGGTGCCATTGAGCTGTAGAAACAGGAGGTTTCCTCGGTTGGCGACGTCATTCGCTGCAATGACAAGGTCATCCGCCGAGTCACCATTGAGGTCTATGGGCAATAACCAAGCTCCATGCTCAGCACTGGTCCAACGAGATATATTCAGTTGTTGCGATGTTATAGTCGGCGGGTCGATAGAAAAGAATGTGAGGTTTCCGTCCTTCTGAAGAAGCACAATCTCTTTCGTGCTGTCATTGTTGAAGTTTCCCGTAGACACAGCAATGACGCCTTTGCTACAAAGCACAGATGTGTTGAGCTCAAGATTTCCGGTTCCATCATTCGAGTATATGCTAACTGTTGTCTGTTCCCCCAAAGTGACCAAGATTATGTCTGGAATGACTTTGTTGCCAAGCCAAAGAGGGAAGATTGTCCGAATATACACATCTTCCTCCAAGTCAAAGGTCGAGAAGTTCCAGTTCGTTCCACTGCCATCGTTCAGAGACACCACAAAAGTGCTTGTGCCGTTCCGGCAACAAATGTCAAGGCTGCCATCTCCATCGATGTCTGCTAATGCGAATTCTCCATAGGTGTAACCTTCTAGCAGCGTGATTGTATTTCCAAACTCTCCATCAGGGCTCTGAAACAGAATTTCGAGTGACTGGTCACATGTAAGAGCGATATCATCAAGACCGTCCGAATTGAGGTCCCCAATCCTGATGGTGTGGTATATGTACCTCTCGGTCAACGGAACAGAGTAAACAGAGTAATTGCTTTTGTCTGCGTTGCTAGCTATCAGGGGGAGAAACCAGAATGCCGTAGTGGTGAGGACGAACACCAGTATCACCCACACGATGGATCGTGTCTTCAACCACCTAGTTAGCATTCCTTGCTCAAGTCCAATTGCTGTTTCTAGTGACATACTATCTGAATGAAATTGGCCGCTACATTATCAATCAGCGTATCATGAACACCAAACGGTTCATACATCTCCGAGTTGAAGTAGGTTATGGTTTCCCAGCAGGACCATCCCCACCACCATGTAGACTGGGCAGTACCTCTGTCTGGGTCATGGCATTCCCAAGGATTATATCAAAAGACCGTCAATACTAGATGTTTGTGCTGAGGAGAGAAATGCCATCGTGAGCGATGTGAAATTTTCTGTAGATACCGATTCTCGCTCCTTGCTACGAGTTTCAATCTACGGCGGCAAGAAGAAAGAGGTCTTTGAATCGATAGAGCGCCATCTTGGGGTGAGCGAGGAAGCTGAACTCTATCACACTTGGGTCAATGTATCTGCCATGAAGCGACTTGCATTCCTCTTCAAGGGTGGAGTGGAGAGTGCAGGTGGCATAATAGAGATTGTATGCATGTTCGCTGTTCTTGTCCTGCTCCTTGCATTGTTCGCTTTTTGGCAGCTCGTGATAGCCATCATTGTGCTTGTAGTCTTGGCATTGTTCAGCGGAGGGGCAGCTCTGAAGTATCTCAGGGGTACATTCTTCTCTGTTCCACTTGACGGCGTAGACCTCGACGCAGTGGAGCAACTCACAAAGGAACAGGTGATTGCAGGACGGTTCGTGAATGTGGCCATCGACAACGCTGAGAAGAACATCGGTCCAATCGCGTCATCATCTTCGAAAGCCACGCGGCTCTTCAAAACGGGGATTCATGTCGCACTATTAACTGCTACACTGTTTCTCGTGCTTGAGGTTGCCTTTCGTTTTCTTACGGAACAGTGGGCATTTGATGTAATGATTCTTCTGATCTTTGGCGGTGCGTTTTTCCTTGGTATAGCACTAATGGATGGTGGCGTAGTACTACGCTACCAGCTTGGTAAGAAGCTAAGCAACCAAACCTGAACAGCGGCTAGATGACCTCAAAGACGATGGACCAGAACTCTCTCTCAGAGACCCCTGTACGGAGTTCCTTCAGTCTGCCCTTTATTTGATCGAACGAATCCTTCGACTGCTTCTTCTTCTGCTCCACGTGCGTGGTCTTCACACGTCTTGTGATTTCCATAGCCTGTTCTGATGTTGCCTTCACTCCACCCATCCTCAAGAGGTACTCTACGAAGTGTCTACCCACGAATTTGCCTAGATGGAACTCCCTCCGTCTGCCAACACGGATTGGATTTATCGGCTCATACGTCATTGAGTGAGTCAATTGTCCGTGAGAGTGGATTCCACTGGAATGTCTGAACGCGTTATCACCCACGATTGCCTTGTGCAAGGGCAAGGGAACTACGAAATGTCGCTCAACCAGCTCACATAGCTGATAGAGGCTCTCCGTATTGATTCCTGTGTCTACGCCGTACAGCTCCTCAAGAGCCATCACGACTTCTTCAAATGCTGCATTTCCAGCCCTTTCGCCATACCCATTTACACACACATGAGGGTAGGTTGCACCCTCCTCGACTGCGACCAGAGTGTTTGCATTCGCAAGGCCGAAATCATCATGGCAGTGAACAGCTATTGGAACCTTGTATTTGCTCTTGGTCCACAATCGTGACTTAATCTCACGCATTATGTGTCTCATAACCTCGGGACGCACAAAGCCTACTGTGTCCGCGACACATATCTTGTCAGCTCCTGCATCTATCGCCGCCTTGTATGCTTGACACAAAAACTCCATGTCACTTCGTGTTGAGTCCTCTGCGATGTAGTCGACTATCATCCCGTGGTCCTTTCCGTATTCGATGCACTCGGTCAGTCTTTCCAGCATCTCTTCTCGGGTCATTCGCAGCTGGTACTTGAGCCTGAAGTCTGACGTAGCGATGAAAATCGGCACTTCTTGAACTTCTGCCTGGATGCATGCATCGATATCAGATATTCTTGCACGAGCTGGCGCAGCGACAATCGCATTACTCAAGCCCTCTTTAGCTATGGCTGATACGGTTTTCTTCTCCGCGTCGCTAACCGCAGGGAATCCCACAGCAACGATTGCTGTTCCTATCTCATCGAGCATCTTTGCGATCTCGATTTTTTCATCCATCGTAAGAGCGACACCGGGCGTTTGTTCACCGTCTCTGAGAGTTTCGTCCCATACGTAGACTCTCGATGGTAGACTCTTCGTCTTGGTGCTGCTCACCTTGTTGTAATTAACAGCCAGTCCAGCCTTCTCTAGGGATTCCATACAGGTCAACCTCCACGACCCATACTGCATAGTATGAATCGCTGCCTTCTATGCGAATCGGTAGCGGCCCACGATAGGTATCTCTTGCATCGATATATCAAGAGCTGTAATCTGCTTGTCGAAATCTTCCTTTGATATGGCACCTTTGTCAAGAGCTGCTTTGGCTTTTCCTTTTTTGTACTCGACCTTCACGCGCTCAATGTGTGCCAGTCGAAGTGAAGACTCCAAAATCGGTTTTGTGCCTGTCTTTTCTCCTATTCCCTCAAGCATGGGTTTCCAGCAGATCTCTTCAACATGGAACGAGTACTCGAGTCCTCGGTCCAACACACGTTCCCACAGAGGACTGGTCTTCACGATAATCTCTTTACCATTCTGTTCCACGTCATGGCCCATCGTTGCCATGAGTGCGGTCGCTATCTTAGCTGCGGCCTCAGAACCCTTGCCACCCTCTCTCTCTGCTGCTTCAAGTCCCATTTGCTTGAAGCCGCCTGCATATCCTTCGTACATTGAGAGGGCGCCAACGTTCTCCCGCAGGCCAAACCAAAGCCCGTCAAGAAATGCCACGAATGCGCCTCTTAACACTTTGAGTTCACTCATGATTTCGCCTCCTTGCGGGAAACGGCTTGCCCCACTTGTCCTTGAATGCTATTTCCTCGGGCGGTTGACGGGGTGGACCAAGTGTGCGTGCAAACTTTGGATATCCTAAGGTCAGACACAGAATTGGTACCCAGTGAGGATAGGGAATTCCAAGCTTCTCTGATACTGCGCCAACATCATCGAAATGATCAAGTTGTACTGAAGATACGCAGCTACCAATCCCCATGGAGGAGGCTGCCAATGTCATATTCTGCATCATCATTGAGCCTGCAATGACTGCATGCCTTGGCGAAGACCATCCATACACGCCTCCAGTGCCTCTCAATGTTGGTTGAGAGTTTCCAACGTGCGTTTGATCTACTGCAAGCACGAGCAAAACAGGAGCGCCATTGTCTTCAGGCTTGCCCTTGATATATTCAAAGCGTTTGCCAGTTACGAGTATGTCAATAGTTCGCTCCAAGCTTGGTTTAGCTTGGATATAGCTCAGACGCCGTTCGATTTCTTCGCGAGGCGTTGCTCGGCCAAATAGCTCGATTGTCCTTTCAACTGCAATCTGACCAATGAATTTCTGCAACTTCTTGTCACGAACAACGATGACTCGCCATGGCTGTTGATTCTCTGCACTCGGTGCATAGCCCCCGGCTTCGATAATCTCATAGATTAGTTCATCAGGCACGTCCTTGGACGTTTCATAATCCCTGATTGCTCTTCTCTCTTTGATCGTCTTGATGGTTATATTCTCCTTCAAGATGGTTGTCTCCAAATCATTCTCAAATATGGTCATTACACGGACTAGACTATCGGCGCATCTTTGCCGTCGTACTTGACATGGAAGCCGGTGTCTAGATTCACAGACTCCTTTAACATAGTATTGCCGGCGACAAGACGCTGAATCTCGTTGGTTCCCTCATATATCTGCAACAGCTTTGCATCTCGCATAAGCTTCTCAACCGGGTATTCCACAAGGTAACCATATCCGCCCATTATCTGGACGGCTTCTATTGCATTCTGCATTGCAGAATCAGAAGCGAAGAACTTGGCATAGGCAGAGTCCTTCGAGACCGGCAGGTCATTGTCAGCCAGCCAAGCTGCGTATCTGGTCAGATGACGTGATGCAGCCGCTCTCGCACCCATATCAGCAAGCTTGAAGCTGATTCCTTGGAACCTGCCAACGGGCTTCCCGAATTGATGTCGAATGTTTGCGAACCTGGCCGCCTCGTCAACAGCCCTTTGAGCAACCCCCGTAGCAATGGCTGCAATGCCAGCTCTCGTCTTATCCAATGTCGTCATCGCAATCTTGAAGCCTTCGCCTTCCTTGCCCACAAGACATTCCTTGGGCACCCTAACATCTTCAAAAATGACTTCGCTCTGAACTGAGTTCTTCTGACCCACCTTGTTCTCAATGAAGCCGATTTTCACGCCCTTGGTTTTCGGGACCATGAAGACGGAAAGCCCCTTGTGTTTTAATTCTGGTTGGGTTGAGGCGAATACTGTGAAGAGAGATGCCTGCGGCGCACTCGTGGCGAAGCATTTCATTCCGTTGATGATGTACTCGTCGCCATCTCTCTCTGCGCGAGTTGCAATCGCGGCAACATCTGAACCCGCTTT
>JAUWOA010000007.1 GCA_030612365.1 Candidatus Thorarchaeota archaeon | reverse complement strand
GCGTTCCTGACGGCTAAGTGTTCCTCTCGGATGTCTGTATATCTAATTGGCATCTCCCAGCCCGCAAACGGAACTACATCTCCATGAGCTTTGTGCCATTCGAATAGCTGAGGTCGGCGGAGCTTGTCATTCAAGGTCATTGACTCCAAGTCATTCAAGCTCATTCGAAATGAGCTAGGTTTTATCTTCTTCTGTGTCGCTCAGCACGCGAGGTTTCTTGGTCGTGAAGCATCACACGGTGGACATAGGCGGACTCAAGGTTGGAGCTGATTTTCTTCCGCGCATCATGAGTGTCATCAACCTCTCCCCAGAGTCATTCTACCGCGACTCAATCGTGGACAACAGTGAACAACTGGCCAAGGTCGTCAACGGCATGGAACAAGATGGTGCTGACATCATTGATGTCGGGGGCGCATCAACCGCACCAAGAGGAGTTTATGGTACTCCCGACGTAACTGTTGAAGTTGAGCTTGAAAGAGTGACCAGTAATTTGGAGTACATTATTCGGAACACGAGAGTTCCGATTTCGATAGACACGGTCCACTCAGAAGTTGCTGAAGCTGCTATCGACATTGGGGTTTCATTGGTGAATGATGTTTCAGGACTTACAAAAGACAAGAGAATGGCAAAGCTTGTTGCCGATCATGGCGTGCCCATTGTGCTGATGGCTGACTGCGGAGGCTCATGTCAGACTTTGAAGGCGTCCTTTCGTTCAATTGAGAAGAGTGTTAAGACTGCTCTATCTGTTGGCATACCGCAAGAAAAAATCATTATTGACCCGGGTATTGGATTTGGCAAGCCATCAGAGGTGGACCTGGAAATAATCAGAGAGCTGGGTAAATTCTGCAGTCTGGGGCACCCTGTGCTTGTTGGTATTTCAAGGAAGGCTTTCATCGGAGATCTACTCAATCAGCCAGATCCTAGTGTAAGACTCACGGGAACCATCGCAGCCACATCTGTAGCTGTGGCGAATGGCGCAAATTTAGTTCGTACACACGATGTGGAAGAGGGCAAGATTGCTGCGAAAGTAGGAAAGGCACTGAGGAGAGTATCTGCAATAAGCGAGAGCCAGGAGATAGCGGAGTAGTTCCACATGCGATGGGAGGAGTGGAAACCGTTCTATCTGGATATCGTTGATAGACTTGGGCTCGATATTCAAGCAGACCGCATGGCTACAACCCTGCTCACAAACTTGCTTGAGAATATAGATTCTGAACCACTACTTCGCAACCTGAAGGAGCTTGTTGCTGGACGTACAGTAATAGTATGCGGAGCGGGCCCATCTTTGGAGCGGCATCTTGAGATTATAACCGAGTCAAAGGAATTTAACAATGCTGTGTACGTTGCTGCAGATGGAGCGATATCAGCGTTTGTGAATCTAGGATTACACTGTGACATTATTGTAACTGACCTTGATGGACGAATGGAGCACATTAGGGAAGCAATAGAGCAAGGCACCCTAGCTATTGTTCATGCTCATGGTGATAACATGGAAACAGTGAGAGCATCCGTTTCCAGTTTAGGGAAAATCTTGGGAAGCACCCAGGTCGAACCCACAGACAATGTATTCCTCTGGGGTGGCTTCACTGATGGAGATAGAGCCTGCTATATCATTGCCCAGAACGCACCAAGGCGCATAGTGCTTGCGGGGATGGATTTCGGGACAACTGTAGGCAAGTGGTCAAAACCCAATCACGAGAGGAAGTTCCATGCCAGCAAACGGAAGAGGATCAAGCTTCAGATTGCAGAAGAACTCTTGACCCATCTAATGTCGAGCAGCAGGATAGAATATCACGTGCTAAGCTAAAGCTTGGACCATATCAAGCATCGGAATGATACTCTGTCTAGTTGGAGATTTCAGGAACATAAGATAGGTGACCATGAGGAAAGCTCCTCCAGCCAGAATCATTCCAAGAGCCATGAGACGCAGTGCGTAACCCGGTTGGAAAACATATCTAGAACTGTAATAAATTAGCCCCAGACCAATGACACCAATCATTATGACGACCGAAGCTACCATGCCCTCCAGCCCCAGCTGGACATCAAGGGCGGGGTATACTATGATGGGTTCACCGTTTGGCCCAGTTGCTATGGCAGGGGGGGACTTCACCAGAGTGTAGATGTTTCCGCCGAGAACGAACAGTATAGCAAAGAAAAACACACCAAATACAAGGATATCTGGAGGCCGTGCGGGCATTCCGAAACGCGGCCTAACTAGTCGCACGCGGGGTTTGACAATGAATCGCGGCCACCATGGTTTCATCTGTTCGACCTCGAACTGTGCCGTTTAGCGGTCTGCTTTTAAGACTATCGTGGAATGCACATTTGTACTAGCCCGGGCGTCACTAGATTGGACTGATTTATTCCGCCAGATTCGAGAGAGGCGAGCCAAACTGTCGAGAATCCTGATTATCTCTGAAAAACCCACCGCCGCGAAACGAATCGCTGAAGCGTTGAGTCAACAGGAGTCTTTGAATGAAGTCAAGAAGGGGCGAGTTTCATATTACGAGTTCAAGAGAGGTAAGGACACCCTCATTGTAGCCTACGCGCTAGGGCATCTGTATGATCTCCGCCAAACAGAGAAGGGGTGGACATACCCTAGATTCGAAACAGAGTGGGTTCCGAAATATGAAGTCGTCAAGAAAGCGACAGCAATCAAGCCAATTATCCGACTGATCAAGAGGCTTGCGAAAGAAGCAGATGAATTTGTGGTAGCTACTGATTACGACATTGAGGGGAGCTTGATTGGCTTTCTAACTGTGAAGTATGCTTGCGGGACAGACCCTGCAAATGCAAAGAGAATGATCTTCTCGTCGTTGACCGCTAATGACCTTGAAAATGCCTATGAGAACATGTCACTAACGTTGGAGTTCCCCATAATAGAAGCGGGTCACGTGCGGCATGAAGTCGATTGGCTCTATGGAATAAACCTCACACGTGCCTTGACTCTGGCAATCAAGAGTACTGCAGGCTGGTTTAAGATAGTATCAACTGGCCGAGTTCAGGGTCCTGCACTTGCATTTGTGGCGAAAAGAGAGCAGGATATCAACCTCTTCGTGCCGATACCATTCTGGGCCATAAAGGCCTTGGGCGACCACGACGGAGTCGAAATTGAACTGGAGTACTCTAGGAAACGAATCGACATCAAGAAAGAAGCAGATGCAATTGGTTATGAACTTCAAGAAAAACAAGCGCATGTTGATTCAATCGAGAAGAAGAAGAGCACGCAGAAACCGCCTGTTCCATTTAATCTAAGCGGCCTCCAAGCAGAGTCATACAGGCACTTCGGATTCAAGCCTAGCAGAACGCTTGTTCTTGCACAGAAGCTCTACTTGGATGCTTTAATCTCGTACCCACGAACCAGTAGTCAGATGATACCAGCGAGTGTTGATGTGAAGGAAATACTCCACGGACTTAGCGGATTCAAGCAATATGGGCTTCTAGCTAAACGTGTGCTTGATGCCGGAATGCTCACGCCTGTTCAAGGTAAGAAGGATGACCCAGCGCATCCAGCGATTCATCCTACAGGAGTTAAGCCTCCTCGTCGACTTACTCCCAGTGAGAAGAAAGTCTTCGACCTAATCATTCGGCGATTCCTTGCGCTCTTTGGCGAGCCATCTGTCAAGGAGAGCCGCAGGGCTGACCTCAGGTGCAACAACCATCTATTCCATGTTCGGGGGCTCAGAGTGCTGAAGCAGGGTTGGATGGATTTCTACCAGCCATATGCAACCGCAAATGAGAAGGAATTTCCACCGATAGAGAAAGGAGATTCGATACAACTTACTTCAATACATGTAGCTGACAAACAAACCTCTCCGGTTCCACGCTACAATCCCTCCAGCCTGCTTAAAGCTCTTGAGAGAGAGAATTTGGGTACAAAGGCAACTCGTTCAAGAATCGCCGATTCTATCAGGTCAAGAGGGTATGTCTTGAATGACAGATTCGAACTATCGACTTTGGGCTATGCACTCTTCGAAACCTTGGAACAGTATGTACCTGAGATGCTATCTGTTGAGTTGACTCGACAGCTTGAGAAACAGATGGATGGTATCCAAGATGGGGATACTGATAGAGAGCAAGTACTGGTGGACGCCAAGAGAGAACTTCTCAAAATTCTTGAACGATTCAGGGCGATGGAAACAGCAATAGGAAACACCTTGGTTAGTGGTCTTCAAAGATACTGGAAGGAAAAACAAGAGATTGGACCATGTCCAACTTGTAATGTAGGAACACTGAGCATAATATCTTCATCAAAGACGGGAAAGCGGTTTCTAGGCTGCTCGAACTATAAGGAAGGGAGATGTGAACAGACATACCCACTGCCTCAAAGCGGCGAGATATCTCCATTGGACAAAATGTGTCCTCATTGTGGACATCAGATGATTAAGATCATCTCTAGAAGAAGGGCATGGGAAACCTGCATCAACTGGGCTGAATGTCCTGGCCGCCGGGAAGACCTTGAGGAGCTTGAGAAACGTAGAAAGAGCTATGCTAAGCGCAAAATGGGAGGAAATAGCAAGTGAATGTGTGTCCGGTATGCGGTCGTGAAGTCGCAGAGGATTCAAAGCTCTGTTTGTACCACAAACACGCGCTTGATAATCTGCGAGCCACTTTTGGTGATTGGGAACGCGCACTTGAGATAGACTGGAAAGAGTACCTGAATCGCGTGCAAGAACTAGACGAAACGGGTATGTGGGTGCGCGAAATAGCTGAACATCTTATGTCACAAGGTAGTTCTTCAGGATGGTAATGATTTCCATCATCAGTTCCCTGTTTAGACTATTCACCGCTATGACTAGCATGCAGGTCTGATTGGTCCACGCTGCAACTCTCTCAGCTATAGTTCGTACAAGCGTTGCATCTAGACCCGTCGAGAGAAAGCCAGTGGACACGGGCTCTCTGCGTCCATGAGCCGGTGGAATTGCCACAGCTGAGAGAGATATCCGGAACCGTTCCGAATCAGACAAGAGAAGCAGTATGCCATTCTCAAGGTCAATTACTCTACCCCTGAGCTTGCCCTGTGAAAACTCGGATTCGAATTCCCTGATGTCCTCCAGACTCATTTCCATCGCCGGATGTCGTAATGCTCAATGAGGTAATAAACAGATACGATAGGCGGCCAATTCATGCAAGCCAAGCAACATCGTTATCAATAGTAGCCCTGCTGAATTCGTTGGAATCTTCATGACTGAACAATCCGCTCCAATGGACTTCTTTCCATATGATGAACCTCGTAAAGGCCAAGAAGAAATGATGAACCATATTAGCGACAAGGTCAGAAGCGGACACAATATTGTCTGTGAGGCGCCAAATGGATTCGGAAAGACTTGTGCGACACTATGTGGAGTTCTACCATGGGTTTTGGAAAATAGTGGGAAAGTGCTCTATTGCGCGCGGACGCATAGACAACTAGATCGTGTCATGGAAGAGCTTGACGCGATATCGAAGAGGCAATGCGTAACCGGAGTTTCTTTCAGAGGAAGGCGCCATATGTGTCTCAATCCTTTCGTTCTTGAGAATGCTGGCTTCTTCGCGTCCATCAGCGAAGTATGTGGACAGTTGAAAGCAACAGGAAAATGCGCATACTACGAGAGAACAAAGAAAGCAGTCGATTCCGCGAATGTTCTTGACATCATGCCCTCAGGAGTCCTCACGGCCCCAGACATTGTCGGAATCGCCAAGAAGCGTGCTTTCTGTCCATACGAATTGGCCAAGAAACTCGCCAAAGTCGTTGATGTTGTAGCCTTCTCCTACCTCTACGTGTTTGATCCTTTTGTTATGGAAGTGTTCATGCCCGAACTTGAAATACCTCTTGGAAAGATCGTCTTGATTCAAGATGAAGCGCACAATATACCGTCGACAGCCCTAGATTCAGCTAGTGACTCGCTGCCCGTGGGAACAGTAAGACAAGCCATTCGTGAGGCGACGACTTACCATGATACTATTTCCAAGGACTTCTGTAGAGAGCTTGCAAAAGTCATCTTAGAGAATTCAACAGAGATGAAAGAAGATGATGAGAAGATGGTGGACCCGGAGGTCATCTTTGAGATTGCGATTATGGAGGCGGGAATGAAACCGGAAGACGAAGTTATATCGCATATGAAAAGCGTAGGAGCAAGTATACGACGAGGTCTTCTGAAAGCTGGGAAATTTCCTAGGTCCACAATTCACAGAGTTGCTGACTTCATGCTGAAGTGGGTTGAATATTCTAAACGAGAGGACTACACGTTTATGATTGCGTCAGCTCGGACTAGCAGAGAGAGTAGAAGAGTTTCGCTTGATCTTGTAGCACTTGATCCAACTGTAATCACGAATCCAATACTCAGAATGGTGCGTAGTTCAGTTGCAATCTCCGGGACTCTCTCCCCCCTCGATGCCTTTTCTGAGATGATAGGACTTGGTCCTGAAACTGCTAAGCTAACATTCCATAACCCGTTCGCTAAGCGAAACAGGTTAGCGATGATTGTCGAGGGTGTGGGTACTTCCTACAAGACACGGTCTGATGCGCTATTCAGTCGCATGGTTGACCACTGTGTTGCTGTTGCTCACGCGACTCCAGGCAATACTGGTATTTTCACCACAAGCTATGCTGTAGGGGGTGCCCTGCTCAAAGCAGGCTTAGAGAAAAGGCTGCGGAAGAAACTCTATTCAGAGAAGCAGGGGATGAAGACCAGTGACAACGACACCCTGATAGAGGAATTCAAAGCAAGAGGTGATATGGGAGGTGCAGTCCTATTGGGAGTGCAGGGAGGGCGCAACTCAGAGGGAGGTGACTTCCCGGGTTCCACAATGGAGAGTGTCATCGTTGTGGGTGTGCCTTATGCAAGACCAACCCTTCGAACGGATGCGCTGATTCAATACTTCGATAAGCGCTTCAATCGCAGAGGAAGGGACTATGCCTATGTCTTACCATCAATGACTCGAGCGGTTCAAGCGGCTGGCCGGCCAGTTCGGCGACTCGAAGACCGTGGAGCCATTATTCTCTTGGATCAACGATTTGCAACAAGTTACCTCCGACGATTTATGCCCAAATGGTTAGATGAGGTCATACAAGTGATGCCTGACAGCCCAGACATGGTGGCTCAACAGGTGGAAGCCTTCTTCAGCGATTAGCCAGTGGTGTCCAATAGCCATTCATATGATTTGTCGCCCAGCAGCACCGCTTGTGCATCAGCTGTGGAAATGCGTTTGGTGCCATTGGTTATATCAAGAACCAAATGTTTCAACGACTGCACATGGCTTTCCCGGATTTCAAAGATATCATCCGATTCTTTCAACGACTGACCTTGACGCATGGCAATCAGAATAGCAGATGACATGTCCGATTCGCTGACCTTTGTGGTATTCTCTTCGTTAACCAGCTCCAGTGAAGTGTTGTCTACATGTGGAGTGATTTCTCGAAGAAAGAACGCTGCAAACATGCTAGATCCAGTACCAACTCGTATTACGGGCTCCTGAGAGAAGATTTCGTTGACTGCTGCCAGCCAGCGTAAGGTGAAACGGGCAGCCTTAGCCGGTGAGGATGATATCCTAGTACGAATCACGTTGCCATCTATGACCAGTGCTAACCCGAATCGCATTCCAGGATCAACCCCAACAACAATGTTTGTGGGTTTTCTTATGTCCAGAAGATGAAGCATCAGAGCAATCACCATGGAGTCTTCATTAAGTTCATCGTCTATAATGACCACTCGTTCAGGGTCAAGACCTCTTGCCTCGTCACTTGTGGTTATGATGACCTTGGCAATCTGACACTCTACGCCACCAGGCTCACATACCACGAAATCCAATTCTAGGCCCTTGAGAACCTCCATAACGAGATAGAGCGTTTTGGGGTTTCTTGTTGCTACTGCGACTTCACTGCGAGGCATCATATGCGCGTACTGGGGTATCCTTAAGACTCCTTAGATGGACTCTACAGATGGTGAAATCCGCCTTGATTATTCCAACAGGGGTGTCTTCATTGGACCTCATCCTTAGTGGAGGCTTGCACACTGGATATCTGACTCATGCCTTTGGTGAGGCGGCAGCTGGTAAGACAACCTTGGCACTTCATTTTGTCAACGCGGCTTGTCGTCTGGATGTTGGAACAGTCTACGTGAATTCTGAGGGAGAATCACCAATCGAAAGGCTTGAACAGATTACGAATAAGAAACTTGATGCGATTGAAAACTTGGTGACTATTCTTTCCCCTAAGAGCTTCAGCGAGCAGGGGACACTCATAGATGATCTCGATCTATATTCGCGAGAGGGAACAAGACTAGTTGTTGTTGATACTCTCACAAGATTGTACAGAGCCGCCCTTGAAGACAAGAAGACCAACTACGCAGCACATCGAGAACTGAATACACAGATGGGCATTCTGAAGGGACTTGCCAAGGAACGAAACATGGCTGTGATGGTATTGAACCAAGTAAGGGGACGAATGGATGAATCACAAGGATTCGAACCCGTCGCCCGAAACATCATGGAATTTTACGAAGACTATTCCGTACGATTGAAAGTCGGGCGTGGCATCGCAGAAAGAATCGTGGAAAGACTGGTACCTGATGGTGAGCCCTCGAAGAGTGTGATGTATCTTGCTATGAAAGGATTCACGGCAAAACGCAGCACAGAAGAAAACAGTGAAATGGAGTCAGAAGAGAGTTTGACACAGGAGCAACGCTGATGTATGAAGAACTTGCCCTAGTTGGACTCGCCCTATGGCTCGGCTTGCCAGCGTGGGTTGCCAATGCCACTCCAGTTATCTTTGGCGGAGGAAGGCCAATGGACGGTGGGCTACTGTTCAGGGATGGCAACAGGATTCTCGGTGATGGCAAGACTATCAGAGGATTCATGTCAGGGATCATTTTCGGTGTTTTTACCGGAGTCGCACAATCAATCGCTGCCCCCTATGTTAGATTGCATATGGTACAGTATCTTGTGGTGTCACAAGGCATGGAAACCATTCTCTTCTCAGGCATTTCAATCGCCCTGATATTATCGATTGGCGCTCTGCTTGGCGATTTGGTTGGTTCGTTTCTAAAAAGGCGAATTAGTCTCCGTAGTGGCGCGCCATCGCCAATGCTTGATCAGCTCGGGTTTGTACTGATGGCGTTGATTCTTGCTGCACCATTCCTGCAGCCAAATCCAGTGTATCCCGCAATTCTTATTCTCATAACTCTCGTCATTCACTGGGTGAGCAATGCAGGCAGCTACCTACTGGGGCTAAAGAAGAACCCTTGGTAGCGTGTCCAAAGATGAACATTTTAAAATGAAAGATAGACATAAAAGGTCAGCAAAGAGCCTATTCTTGTTCCGTCGTTGAGGCTAGACATCTCGATTGTCCAACAGGAATTAGCAGGTTCAACGACACTCTATATCTTGTACCGGAGTAATATCAACAATGAAAGTCGCAGACTGCATGCAGAAAGACGTGGTCTTCGTATCAGTACCAGGCACCAGAGAAGATGTCCTGCTACTCATGGCAGAGAAACAAATTAACGGACTCCCTATCGTGAAGAAAGGGACCAAGACCCTTGTGGGAATTGTCACAAGAACAGACCTCTTGCGGAAAGCAGATGAGAATCAGCTTGCTATGCTCATGGTAAGAGACCCAGACACTGTTACACCTAGAACTAATGTGAAAACGGCAGCTAAGATTATGCGAAACAAGAAGTACAGGAGATTACCTGTAGTGGATAAGGACAAGCTCGTAGGACTTGTGTCCATACCTGACATTCTGGGTGCAATACTAGAAGAGAGCGGAGAATATGACGACAAGAGCATCGAAGACTTTGTTAACCATCAAGTCATTGCAGTGTGGGATCAGACTCCTCTTCCTCTATCATACATGATTATGGAAATGTCCGGGAAGCATGCGCTTGTGGTTGTCAACGAAGCAGGAGGAGTCGCAGGTGTGATATCAGTCAGTGACTACATACGACTGTCTGAGATCACAGTCGAGGACAATATATCCAAGACCTACAGCGGGACTGAACAAGCTGTGGAATGGGGCTGGACATCCAAGGACTTTCTGATTGTCACCAAGAAGCTCTTGAAATTACCCAATGTTCCTGTGGAACAGGTTATGACCAAGAACATAATCAGTGTAACCGAAGTCACAACCATTCCAGAATGTGTACGAATACTAAGGAAAAATGACATTGACCAAGCACCGGTGCTTTCAGCCGCAGGCAATCTTATTGGTGTAATAGACGACCGCGATTTATTGGGATTAGCAGTCGAGATCGAATAGGGACATTACAGGTTGGCTTGAGAAGTTTGTTCAGACAGAGATGTCTGT
Organism: Candidatus Thorarchaeota archaeon; assembly: GCA_030612365.1. Classification (GTDB taxonomy): domain Archaea; phylum Asgardarchaeota; class Thorarchaeia; order Thorarchaeales; family Thorarchaeaceae; genus WTCK01. The sequence continues at coordinate 39,124 of JAUWOA010000007.1, read as the reverse complement.
TCGGATACGAACATCGAGTCCAAAGATGAGTTAATCAGATTGAGGCGTTGTTGTAGGTACTGTCCGAGTCCATATTCACGAATCAACCGCTCAGCTATAGTTAGGTACTTTGAGATGTTCTTCTGCCTCACAGTAAGTGAGAGTTTCGCGCCGCAGATACAAGAGCCGGAGAGTGGGACTCTTCTGTATACTCTGTGACACTTCAAGCATTGTATTTTCTGCGTTGAGTATGCACGAAGATTTCCTCTGATATCGCGAATGAAATGATGTGAAAGCACACGTTCTGCAACATCTTGCGAGTCCACTGCATCAATAAGTTTCGCAAGGTTGAGCTGTGCATCAAGCTTCTCAACCATGCTGCCTAGTGTCTTGTATCTCGAGTTGCGTGGACCATCGTCAATTGATGAAGTGCCATGTGTAAAGCCGAGTCCCTCGTACTGTGCCTCTGTGTCTAGTCGCGACGCCACGATATCTACGAGACTCTCGACCACTCGAGGGTGCTGCGCCTCAGCAGCCATACTGTAGAACTGAGCAGGATATCGATTGCAGACTTCCATGTTGTGAGCTTCATCATCAATCTCGGTTGGGTCTAGAACTACAGACAGAACAAGGGGAGCATCCATGAACCCACCTCTGCCCCTTGGAAGATATTCTTTAGAGAAGTTGATGAGTGCATCAAGGACTAGAATCAGAGCGTCTTCGTCGCCGTCACAGTTTCTCCGTTTTGCTGCATGCCAGTAGGGATGCGCATAGCACACGCTTGCATTTGTAAACCCGATTACTCTGCCAATTATCCCCGCAGATGTGTGAGGCGCAAGTCCAATCACCAACTGCCCGATTACGGCCTCACGACTACGGAACTCGTAGTATCTGTCCAAGCCATAGATTTGCTGAAGGCAATCATCTACAAAATTGCCTACATTAACCAAGTAGTCCGCACAATTTTCGGGGACTACCAAATCTTGAACCATGAGCTCGATGACCTGCTCATCTGAAACCAGAGGCTCGCCTTGATAATCAGCTCTGTATCCTAGTTCATGTAAACGACTTACAGAAACCCCAATCTCTCTGGGTTTGAAGTGAGTCAGCGGTGCATCAGTGGCGTCGAATCGTGCTGTGCCGTCGCGGTAGGTGTACACATCATGTTTGGCGCGCAAGACTCCCTTTCCAAGATACTCTGGCACCTTATGATTGCTGGTCAGTCCTAGGACTCCTCGAAGATTGTAAGTCTGTGACTCGCCAAGATCTTTCTTTATGTCTTCCAAAAGCGCTTGGAAGTCTACAGAGATAGTCTTCGTGGTGCGGATAAGATTCATGTCATGTTTGTTGGGACACACTCCAGTGGTAGTATCTACTGCTCTGCCACACTCTTCATGCGAACACCACGATTGGACTTCAGTATGTGACCCACATTCGCGACATCTGGACTCAAAGGTTTCGAGCCCACATCCTGTGCAGATTCTAGATACCATTTCAAGCCGTACACCTGAACCCCCCAGAGCAGGTTCCATTACCGTGCCATCAGTGTCGAAGGTGCATTGTGTTGATGTGTGTGCGTTGCTTCTGGCAATGCGTTCCACCCGTCGTTCGCTTGATAGAGCTCGTCCTACCGGAAACAGCACATGAACAGGAGGCTTCATTTTGCGTTCTTCAGCCTTCTCAGGCCGACCCATTCTTGCCCCTATCGAGAATCCCATCTTGTCTCTAAGCACAATTTTCGTGCAAGAATTGAGAACCTCAAGAGCGTTATTCCCCTTGGAGGATTTGCGCTTATCACCCAATTGCGCTAGAACTGTCGCGGGGCTATCTGTAATCCAAATCAGACTGCAGTCTTCATTCAGAGAATGAGGGATACCTACTCTTGTGAGTAGCTCTTTATATCGTGCATCATTTGGAATTATCATGCGGCTGTTTTGAGTGGTTTTCTCTATCCTCTTATTCTTTAGCAGCCATGTCCTAAGATCCGATGTTTCCTCAGCACTCAATGCAAGCCAACGATAGAGATACCTAGGGTGAAGTGGCACTCCAAATGACATTGCCAGATGAAGTGCTTGTTCTGGTGAGGGGATATTCGAGAGAGGATTGTTAGTAAATTCGTATAGATCACTGGCGGTGATGTCCGAGCCTGAAAGGCGTTGTTCAACCTCAGACTCTTTGAGTTTCATGCGTGCCTTGTCGAGATCATGTGACCACCATTCTTCGCAATACCCCGATGGAACGAGTGGGTGGTTGTTCTCGAGGAACTCGCCAAGTGCAACCAATATATCGCCCAGAAAGATTATTCGTTCAGTCTGTTCTTGAAGCCTACGAGCCTCTTCAGTCGTAAATACCTGTTTAACTGTTCCATCTCGAAGAAGGACCGTAGGGCCTTCGATGGTGTCTACGGGGGATACTATGGAGCCTTTGCCAGGACGCTCCGTTCGGATGTGAGTCCCGGGAGCCAAGAACTCGTCAACTAAGAGCATCGTAGCAGGATGAACGCCCACCCCGGCCAATCCTGTGTTGCGAGACCGGCCATATCTCAATCTGAAACCACCAATTCGTGAAGGATGTGAAAACACTGGGCGGCCGCCAATCACATCCGCTAGATACTCGGATTTTGGAGCCAGTTTTTTCTCCTCTGATTCATCCTCTGATGACTCAGCTTTGCTAGTCTTCTCAGCCAGTTCATTGAGCCACTCCCACCCAGGCATCTCCAATCCGTTCACAATTTTGGCGAGTTTGGCAGCCCTCCCAACGACGCCGTCATTGAGTACTAGAACTGCTCCACCTCTAACACGGTTGGTTTCTATTCGATCCAAATCGCGACTGCCCGATACCTCGAACTCCTCCGTTGGCTCCCCCGTCAGCATTATTGGTAGTTTCGAGGCTGCTAGCCGTAATAGGTCAAGCTGCACTGGATACTGAAGATGCACTGCTCTTGCATAGAGCTCAACCTCTTCCAAAGATCTCTCGACTTCCTCCTCAGTAGCCTTGAATGCTGGAAGATCTAGCACCTGCCTTACATAGTCTGCAACTAGAACCGTCATGGCGGCCTCTGTACCGCCAGCAGCCCGTATAGGCCCTGCGAGATAGATGGCAAGGTATTGATCTGAACCCGCGCCCCTAATTCGAACTTTTGAGATTCCTTCAATTGGAGCAGCAGTAATGCTCTCGGTAAGTATCGCAAGAGCCACTCGTACGGCTTTGTCTGCAGCCTTTTCATGGTCTGTGATGCCACCTAGATTCCCTGTGGCAATCTCTTTAGCGACAGCAAAGGCTACCTCTTCTCTTGAGCGCTTTTTGTCTTTCTGCAGCTCTCGAATCCGCTTTGCCACGCCAACAGGGCCGTCAAGTGTAGCCTCAACACGAGCTGCTACATCATACGCTGGCGGAATCTCAACAACTGTTGTGGGGTCAACGCCCTTCGCCCTAGCACTCTCTGCGACTGCATAGATTCTTTTAACCTCTTTATTCAGTGCAGCGAAGTAGCGGGCATAGTGGATACTATGCTTTGGTAGGCTAGGCTCAGACTCAGTCACAAGTTGTCATCTCTCTGTTGTCGGCAGTGGTCATTTATGTTTCGGCCTGTCAACAGCCGATTAATCGATCCAGCTCGGTAGGATTGAGCATACTACTTTATAGGATGCAAGCTGAAACGTTGTATCGAGTGGATGCAACAACCCAGCAACTGGATGGTAATAGAAGTGCTCACGCTTGAAGAAACAATTCAACTCATTTTGAAACACAAGTCCGAGTATGAACGCAAGGACATCTTGAAGTTCATCGAAGAAAAACGCCAAGAGTTGGGTCCTGAGGTTGTTAACGACGAATCTGCAGCAATGATTGTCGCACGTGAACTTGGTATTGATCTTCATCAAGTATCTCCCAAAGCACGCCTGACAATCAAAGACATATCCGAGGATACTAGAAATGTAGCCCTAACTGCAAAGGTTGTCAATGTTGGTACAGTCAGAACATTTTCTCGATCCGGCGGCGGAGAAGGAAAGGTCGCCAGCATAGTGGTCGCAGATGAAACTGGAAGAATCAGAATCGCTATGTGGGACGACCAAACAGTACCAGTGTCTGAGGGGGCAATCAATGTTGGCGATGTGGTTCAGATAAGAGGTGCCTATGTGAAAAAGGGAATGCGCGACGCGCTTGAACTCAACCTTGGTCGCATGGGGAATATTAGAATCATTGATGATCACGAGGTGGAAGGTCTAGAGTTTGATGTGCCTGAATCGCAGACTGCCAAAATGAATGACCTTCAGGATGGGGTGTTTGATGTGAATCTGTTGGTGAAAATTGGTAGAATTTTCAATCTATCCACATTCACCCGTAAAAGCGATGGCAGTGAGGGCAAGGTGTTGAGCATCATTGGCGCTGATGAAACGGGCAGTGCCAGACTTGTATTTTGGGACCAGTATGCGGAAGATATGCAAGATGCTAAGGAAGGTGAGGTCATCAGAGTCACGGGCGGCCGCACCAAGGCTGGTCGCTACGGAGATGTCGAGTTCCATACCACCAGAGCCTCGAGAGTTGAAAGAAATCTAAAGGAAAAAATCGATGCAGTGGAAGTGAGTGTAGGAGCGCCTACCTCAGAGCCACTTGGCAGGAAGAACATCTCGAAACTGACAGTAGATATGCGTGATGTCGACATTGAGGGCAAAGTGGCCAGGATCTTCCCGGCCAAGACCTTTGAAAGGGATGGAAAAGAGGGCAAAGTTCAGAATCTTGTTGTTGCCGATGAGTCGGGGACCACACGGGTCACATTTTGGAATGATGATGTTGACAAGATAGAGGATTTGCAGGAGGACAATGTCATCAGAATCAAACATGGCTACGTGAAGGATGGTTTCAGGGGGGGCATAGAATTTCATGTGGGACGCCGTGCTGAGATTGAAATTAATCCCAAGGGTTCGAAACTGGCAAAGCTTGACCTCTCGGGAGTGTCTTTGGAAACGATAACTAGCGCAGGAAGAGTCATGATTGGCGACATAGATGCGGAGAGCGAAGGACAAACTGTAGAGGTCTGTGGCATAGTTGTAGGGGTTGGTCAGGTAAGTCCTGTGTACCAAGCTTGCCCGAGTTGTAGGAAGAAGGTCGAAGATAGAGATGGCAAGTACATCTGCAGCGTCTGCGGCGAGGTTAAGAAACCAGAGCCCAGAATGCTGTACAAGGTCACTTTAGACGATGGTTCCGGTTCTATTCGAGTTACTCTCTTTGGTGAAACAGGTGAAAAACTCCTGCAGATGACAGCCCAAGAGGCATTCGATCTCATTTCAAAATCGGGAAACAACCAAGCACCAATAGAGCAAAACACTGACAAAATGCTTGGACGATACATTGCGATTCAAGGACGTGTGACTAAGTACAAAGACTCTGTGGACATAGCCGCGAATGGTCTTGATTTTGCAGATCCCGTTGAAGAGATCAAACGAATGAAGCAGAATGTCGCAGATATGCTGGATTAGGAACTTGCTTCAATCAGCGCATGCAATCCCTCTATGAATGCTTCCACGTCCTTTCTGTTATTGTAGAGGTAGACCGAAGCCCTGTTGGTCCCTTTCGAAGGAGGTATTCCCATCTGGTAGTGGTAAGGATGAGTGCAGTGCGCACCAGACCTCAGCATTATGCCGTATGAATCACTGAGGTAGCCGGCCACATCATGCGCAGTGTTCACTGTGCTGACCATGAAAGCAACAAGTCCAGTCTTGATGTGGATGTCATCCGTTCCGAAGATTGTGACATTATCCAGCTCCTTCAGGGATTTCAACATGAAACTCAGAAGATTCCTTTCATGAAGCTCTATGTTGTGCATCCCAATCGATTGGAGGTAATCAGCAGCTGCTCCTGCACCAATAGCCCCCGCATAATTCTGCAGCCCGGCTTCAAATTTCTCTGGCGGAGGCAAGTATTCGGGAACAATCTTGCCATCAACGTACCTGACGTCAGCCACGGTATCGCCTCCAACCAGAAACATGTCCATTGACTTCAGAAGACCCATCTTTCCATAGAGAACTCCTACACCGGTGGGTCCACACATCTTGTGAACTGAGATAGCTGAAAAATCGACATCCAAATCCTGCACATCCAGAGGATGGTGTGGGGCGTACTGGGCGTCATCGGACATGACTAACGCGCCCCGGTCATGAGCTATCTCGACAATCTCCTTCATTGGGGCAACAGTGCCGGTCACATTGGATGAATGGACTACTGAAATCAAACTGGTATTAGTGTCTATGACGCTTTTCCAGTCCTCAATGTCGAACGTGCCATCATCTTTGGCTTCAATTATCTCAATCTTTAGATTATCTCTTCGTGCGCGCTCCACAAATGGCAACGATCCACTGTGATGCTCTAGGGTAGTAGTGACTATTTTCGAGCCCTTCGGAAGCTTCACTGAACTGGCCACCATATTCAACGATTCGGTTGCATTTCTCGTCCAGATACACTCCTCGGGCTCAGCAGTATTGATGAAATCGGCAATTTTGGATCGTGCTGCAGAGTATGCATTCGATGCTTCCTCGCCAAGCTTGTGGATACTTCGACCAGCACAAGCTGGATACTGTTCATAGTACTCACGCATAGCAGCAATTACCTGCAAAGGCTTCAGTGACATGCATGCGCTATCAAGGTAAACGAGTGGATGGCCATTGATTATGCGCTTTAAGACAGGAAAATCCTCGCGTATTCTTGCTACGTCCAACTACTTCGCCCCCACAAGATGCCAGCGGTAGCCGCCCTTGCCGAACTTCTTGGTTATCAGGCCTTGATTCGCTAACTGGCTCGCAGCTGCAATGAATGCGTCGCCTCCAGCACAGTCTGCACAGAGATCCACATACTCGGGCTGTCTTGCAGCTTCCAGAATCTCAGAAGTTAACATTGACTCTGACAACTCCAGGATGCGCAATACGCACTGAGCGTTTCTTGAGAGACCTGACATAGTTTCATGGCGAAGTATGCTGAGATAAGAAAGCTTCTGTGTGTAAGACTTGCTTGGTTTTGAACGTTCAACATTTAGGTCATTGATTTCATCTAGTGATGGTTGACCTAACATAATGCTTAAATGAAAACTGGCGTCGCAGAACCCGCTCAGTTTCTTTCAGGGCCCATCCGCGGTCTGTGTGAAATAGGCAAATGGTGATTCAATATGGGTAGAAGACGAAGGCAGAAGGTGCGTCGACGACCTCAAAAGCGTATTCCGGACGTCTACCCGTGTCCGGAGTGTGGTAACACCTCCATCAAGATAGAGCTATATCGTGCCAAAATTATAGCTACAGTCAAATGCGGATTCTGTGGGCTTGAGATGGCAATAGATGAAGTCAACGAACTAACTGAACCTGTAGATGTCTATGGGTCTTTCATAGACAAATTCTATGAAAAGCGCAAAGCAGAAGCCGCATAGACAAAGCATTATCCTGTAGTTCGGATATTGTCTATCAGTAATTATTATAAGCCGACCTATTCCGAGGGCACAGGATTACCATGCAAGCCGATTTAATTCCAATAGTTGATGTCGCCCTAAAGATACTCGGCATTGTAGTGCTAATTATGATTCTCGGCTACACAGTCTATGGTGAAACTCAAGAAGAGGAGTAGGCGATGGGAGAATCTCCTCCCAGTGACTGTCACGAAATAATTCGTTCTGCCTTTGATAATGTTGCAGCGCATATTTCCAACATGGCAGCATTACAGATGACAGTTGATGAGTTCGCAACTGAATGCGGTTCAATCGACGGCGTTGTGCGTGATCTTGAGTCCAGAATGGATGAAGTGGAGATTACACTTAGAACTGACATGCGTATCTTGATAAACGAGATTCAGCATCTGAAGGAGAGGAAGTCCTCTAGATGAGCATGTTTGCGTCCCTCAATGAAGAGATACACAATTGTATTTCACCCCAGCGAATTACACCTTTTACTGAGATTCCGGAGATAACTGTGCCCGGAGTTCTGGGACGCAGGAGTAGGGTCGTCGACTGCATCGATTATTCTACGACATAAACGACCCGCACTCCTGAGAGAAATAGCAAAGGCGAAGAGAGAGAATGCAAGAACGAAGCCGTGCCAAGATTAAGGGTGGAAAACCGCTGATAGTATTCGCTGGCAGAAGCAATGTAGGAAAAAGCAGCACCATACGGGCACTGACTGGCAAGCGAGTTCGGGTTGGCAAGCGCCCCGGAAGCACGCGCTGGGAGTTTCTCATAGACCTTGGTCCAGTCATTCTAGCTGACATGGCAGGCTTTGGTCACATGGCAGGTCAAAGCAAGACGACAATAGAAGAAACGAAGACTACGGTCATTCACAGGCTTGAGGAATGGGGGAAGAAAATAGCTGTGGCAATCCTGATTGTAGATGTATCCCTGTTTAGAGTGCTTGTCGAGAGATGGGATAAACGTGGTGAGATTCCTGTTGATATCGAATTCTACGGTTTCTTATCCGAGATTTCCTCAGGCATAGTTGTGGCTGCAAACAAAATTGACAAAGTCAAGAAAAGCAGGATATCCCACGAGCTCGACTATTTAGAGATGAAGCTTAGAGAGGTTGTGCCAGACGCAGAGCCTCAGATTGTGCCGATATCTGCATCCAAGCGTGTTAATATCTCACAGCTTAAGGAAACCATCGAAGCGAATTTGGACAGGCGGGGCGTAGAGAAGCCTGAATGGTGATTTTTCACCGCATCTTCTTGATAAGGTAGTAAGCGATACCAACAAGCAGTATCACAGTAGAAATCGTCAACATGGGCACTATTGCACTGGGAGGCTCAGCAGAATCCGCTGAGAGCCAATCGAGCATATTCATGAAGAGCCTTGCGTTATCACCCTGGTAGAACCACTGCGATTCCGAATTGGAATGCGCCTCTGGTAGGTCAAGGTTGTAACCGGTGAACATCATCGTTGACCCAGCAACGATTACCCTGCTCCCGTTATACTCGAAGGCTGCAAGCCATGGGGGGAGAGTACCATTGATGGCCGAATACGAAAGCGGGGCCTCCTCAAACTCTGTCAGACTTATGTTCGGAAACGATGCATTGCCCCAGCTGTAAGGACCTCGTCTAAATTGGGCAAAAGAGGAATCATATCCCCTGGCAACAGCGCTTGCAGCATCGATGGGTTTGAGCGTGGCAGTCATTGTGAATAGCTCGTTGATGTCCTTGAAGATAGGATGTGTTGTATCCCAAGTACTGGAATCGAGCTGTAGTACCCAGGTGCTGTTGGGGTGTAGGGAATGTTCACAGTCGAACAACGTATCGCCCCAAATCCGGTCGTCTGTGGTGTAGTTCACACTGAACCTTACTCCGCTCATGTTGATTTGATCAAAGAGCGTATTCAGGGCGATGTTCTCACCTAAATCCTGAAACGGTTGGGACCTCCAATAGGTCGAATTCTGAGAGATTGTGGGATTCCCCAGTGCCAGAAGGGAGCTGCCATTAGCCAGCATCTTTGCGATAGCAGAAGATTCCTCTTGCATGAACTCAGAGGATGTATCGGGATCAGATATTATCAGTATGTCCACATCATTCAGAACCGATGCATTCAGAGAATTGTCCTCGTTGATTCTTACGATGTATCGAGATGACTCATTCACCATGTCAAACATCAACTTCAGCCCTTCCTCATCGAATGGGTCAATCTGCTGAAGATGACTTGCATCATAAAGAACAACAATTGGGTCAAGCTGCGCTTGAGCTCTTACGTTGAGCTGAAAAGATGACAGAAGTATCATCAGGGCTACTACAGTCACGATAATCCGTGAGGTGTTATTGAAGCGTGGCATTCGCACTTCCGACCTTCTAGCTCAGTTAGCGTGCCACACTTGGTCTGAGTTTTAAAGTTATCCTCAAATCAAAGAATGCACGACTGATGAATCAGCCTACTTTTCGCCACTGTGCATATAACCGTCTACGCTCTGGGTCGCTAGACTCAATGGCCTCGTACTGATTGCGAATTGCTGCAATTCTCTGGGCTAGCATGTGATAACACATGTCGATTTCGCGTGCAATGACAGCTGACTGATAGAATGAACGACATGTACAGAAGACTTCAGGGCTTAGCAAGTACGCCCGAGTATCACCATGCACAACCCATTTAGTGGTGTCGCTTGGGCGGAAGTGGTATCTTTTTACTCTCCCTTCCTCAACAGCACGTAATGCTCTCACGAACCTCTTGCCGTACTTGACCCGGAAGTACTCTATATCCTTCTGTGTCAAATCTTTGCGAGAAAGCATTCTTACTTCATTAAGAGGTAGTGACATGTTTCTCAGCCATGTTTTCATATGGCGCTTTTTTATGTTGTACGGTTGACTGCATTCCAGTTGATGAACGACGAAATGATTAAATGACATCTGCCTAGGATTGAGTTCGCACATGGGTCGGTGGTCTAGCTTGGTAACAAGGTGCCGCTAATAGCGACCTGCCAAATTGATTCTTGGTTCGGATCCAAGGGATCGGGCGTTCAAATCGCCTCCGGCCCACCATCCTTTTCTCTTGCCACTACTATTCTATGACTGACCTAATATGACTGACGTTGCTGTGGTAGACATTGAGAACGATGTATTGAGCGCGGTGAGAGAAGTCTTCAGACTCACTGTGCCAGAAGGAAGCCTAATCAAATCATCCGGTGAGGTGTATCTCAAACCGAATGCGATTGACTTCAAGCCTTATGCCTACACAGATCCCAGTGTCTTAGAGGCGGTGATTAACTACTTCTACGAGTTGAATGCGTCCAAGGTCTTTGTTATGGAAAACTCGACACAGGGAAACATGACGCGAATTGTGTTCGAGTTCACAGGGTATCGGGAAGTGTGTAAGAGAACTGGTGGGAAGCCCATCTATTTGGATGAGAAGCCCACTGAAAGTGTCAAACTACCGCATTTCGATCAGCCAATAGAGTTTCCAAAACTCATTGTTGAAAAATTCATGAATGAACAGGACGCGCACACCTACGTATCGCTGCCCAAGCTGAAGATTCACTCTATGAGTACAGTCACTCTGGGTGTCAAGAATCAGATGGCATTTCCTAGTCAGAAAGATAGAGGGTACCATCACAATTACAATCTCCACCGCAGACTAGCCGATTTCTTCGCGCTAGTTCGACCGGATTATACGCTCGTTGATGGGACCAATGCCGTCTTTAATGGACACTATCCACTGAGCACTGAACCATTCCAGAGCAAATCGTTGGACCGATTGGACATCCTGATCGGAGGCGCAGATACGCTGGCCACAGACACAGTGGGAGCCAGGATTCTTGGCTATGATATTAACGAAGTCAAACACCTCACACTTGTCCGTGATGATGGCAACGGCATCGGCGACCTGAGTAAAATAAACGTGAAGGGGGATTTATCTCGATTCCAGAAGAAGTATCCATGTGACATTCTCGACGCATTGCCAGAGGATGTTAGAATAATCCGTGGCAAGGAGATGCTCTGTCCGGAGGGGTGCGAACTAAATGTGCTGATGGTTCTACAGACGCTTCATTATGACTACGGAGGAAAGGGGGGATTCACAATCCTCATGGGAAAGGGCTTCGATAGAGAGGATGTCGACTCCATAACTGGCAGGGTATTCATTGCAGGTGATTGTGCAATCGAAGAAACCAGAAACGCACTCGAAGCTCGATTGGGGAAGAAAAATGTGTTCACCAGTCCTACCTGTAACAGGCTAGCGGCAACATTGTCTGCACTCTGTAAGCTTATGGGAGTAGGTGTTCTTGATATCACTCCTTCAAAGACAACGGCCATCAAAGCGTTGTTTCTAGCGAAACTGCATGGCTCTAAGGCATTGATTCCTGATCTCTTCTAGACCGGGCCAATCCTCTTAGTACCTCATCGTTTTCATGAGCTAAGGATTCTATGAAGGATTACCGCGGCAGTTCCTGCAGGCCCGATGTCGACACGTGCTTCAAGGCTTACGCACTGACCTAAGTCCATTTCTTTTCGCGAGAATGAACTGTTGCTGCCGGATAGGGCTATCACTATCCTCTCTCCTGACTTCATTCTTTTAGCAAGCGTGTCAAAGTTTACTCTCTCTTTTGTAAGAACGGGGGATGCAATTATCAGGGGGGTTTCAACTCCAAGGACTTCGAGCACATCCCGTAAATCTGGCATCACCATGAAGCTGCTCTTCATCTTGACTGCGAATCGATTTGCATCCGGAACCCCTGTCTGAGCGGCTGAGCCCTCAGCCTTTGAAACAATGAAGTTGGAAAAACCGAGACCATAGACGACCTGAGCGGTTTCGACAACCTTGCTAACTGAATGTACGTTATGTAGTACTACATACAAGTTCTTTGTAGTATCATTCAAGATGTGTTTGAACCTCCTTGGCTATCAGTTTAGATATGAGGGGTGGAACACTCTCCCCCACTTGATTGTATTGGCTCTCAACCGGGCCCGTGAAGACAAAGCTATCTGGATATGACATTAATCGCGCGTGCTCGCGCACAGTGAGTAGTCGATCTTCGTATGGGTGAATATAACGAGATAGGCCAATTATGGATGAGGCAGATTGATTCGGGTGTAGTCTTACCCAGTTGGGCATGGTTCTGCCTTTTGGACCCCTGAACTGCTTAGCACCGAAACCCCACCGTGCTTTATTGATTAGTTTCTGATTGCGTTCGGTGGCGGGACGATGAACGTGGTTAGGGACCTCATTGGAGGGGCTTAGAAGAGCATCGAGTCCAAGTGGAGGGAGATTGCCAATCGCATCCATGACAGTGGGAGAATAACTTCTTGGAAGTTTCAATTTCACATTGCTCATGAAGAGTCTGAGACGTTTCGAGGGGTTTCCGTGTTGATGTGCTCGGATTAGATTGAAGTGGATGTCATAGATTCCGATGCGCTCGAACTCCCGAATCGCTATTTCTCTGCCTCCTGCCCTAAGGAGCGCAGCTACGTTCTCTATCACGAAAGCATCTGGCGCGAGGTCTCCAATTAGTCGGATTGTATCCAACAGCAACCGTGCAGTTCCGGTACCATAGATTCGCTCAGCTGCGAGTTCAATGCTTTTTGGATTTGCTAGACTGAATTCTTCACAGGGTGGTGATGCAAGGATTATATCTGGGGCGCCTCCAAGAGCCCTCTCTATCTGCAATGAGTGAAGTTTGCTAATGTCGCACTGTAAGGTTTTGGCGTGGGGATTATTGAGCGCATATGTGCCAAGAGGAAAAGGATCATTGTCTACTGCTAGGTGCGAGTGAGTGGATGGCGGACCGAATCCGGTAGAAAATCCACCTGCACCAGCAAAGAGATCGAGAATTCTCATTATTATCCCGCAGTTAACACGTTGATATATCGTGCGAAATGGACAAGAGTCTTACGCAAAGGGCGAAGTTTTCATAACCTAATCCAAAGTCGAAGGGAAAGCTCAAGCGCAACGATTAACTACAGCTGCTTTACAAACCTAAACTTGAGTGATAATGGGTCAAGGAAGTGGAAAAGGCAAGACTATCCTTTTTGGTGAGCATTTCGTGGTATATGGATTACCCGCGCTTGCTGCGGGTATAGCTGCCGAAACTATGGCGAAGGTTGGCAAGATAGATCAAGTGGGATGGACACTTGATGATCATAGGCCAGCCATGCCTGGATATAAAGCCAAGAAACTCGATGAGCAGAAGGTTTCGATTGACAATGTTCTTCGATATTGCAACGTGAACTTGTCAAAAACGGGGATTCACATTGAGTTGGGAGGCGACTTAGTCTGCGCGTCTGGCATAGGAGCAAGTGCGGCGAGCTGTGTCGCTCTGGCTCGAGCTTTGAGTGATGAATTCTCACTTGGACTGAACAATAGTCAGATCAATGCAGCTGCATTTGAGGGGGAGAAAGGCTACCACGGGACACCTTCTGGGATTGATAATACTGCGTCGACCTTTGGAGGACTTGTGTGGTATATTAGAAATCTCGAGGGCGGCCCGCCTACATTTGAGAAACTCAAACTGAAAAAACTGGCGCATTTAGTGATTGCATCCACCGGTATCACTGCGAGTACGATAGAGGTAGTAGGGGATGTGAGAGCCAAGAAAGATGAGAATCCTGAATGGTTTGACGAAATTGCCCGAGAGTATGAGAACCTAGTCCATTCTGGTCGTGATGCGTTGCTTCAATTGGATTTTTCGAAAGTGGGCAAGCTCATGAACAGGAACCACGAACTGTTGCAGGAACTCACTGTATCGTGCAAGGAACTGGATGCCCTGACGAAAGTTGCTAGAGAAAATGGCGCATTAGGCTCCAAGATGACTGGAACGGGACGAGGAGGCAACATGATATCGCTAGCCCCGGATGAGGCTACCAGAGATAGTATTGCAAAAGCCTTGGAACAAGCAGGCGCGGCTGGGGTATGGACAACATCCTTTGGACTGTAAGAGAGGCGTACGTAATGATACTTGAGAATTACATCAAGAAACTGAGCAATGAGAATAAGATAGAGAGATTTGATAAGAAGATCTCAAAGAATCTTGAAATTGCGGGCGTACTCAAAGCATTGGAACCAACACCTGCAATATTCGAAAAGGTGAAGGAGTCTGAATTTCGAGTAGCGGGGAACCTCTTCTGCACAAAGGAGCAGATTGCGGACTATTTTGGAATCAAGACGGAAAAAATCATTCCAACTCTGACCAAGGCTATTGAGAACAGAAGCCCTCCTGAAGCAACAAAGGACGCACCTTGCCAAGAGGTCATTAGGGATAGTGTGAACTTAGATGACATCCCGATACTAGTTCATAATGAAGTGGATGGAGGACCCTACATATCATCGGGGGTTGTTGTTGCTAGCGACCCTGAATTTGGACAGAATCTTGACTTCCATCGAGCCATGCAGATTGGCAAGGACCGAATGGTTACCAGGGTTGTCAGGGGACGTGACTTTCACAAGTTCTTGGAACGAAATGGGGAAGTAGACGTTGTATACTGTATAGGCAATACACCGGAGATCTTGATAGCTGCTGCGACCTCAGTGGAAACGGGTGTGAACGAACTTGAGATAGCCAACGGACTCAGTCCAATCAGGGTGACCAAAGCAAAGACCGTTGATCTGATGATACCGGCAGACTCAGAGTTTGTACTGGAAGGGAGAGTGTTCTTGGAAGAGAAAGCTGATGAAGGTCCATTCATTGACCTGACAGAAACAGTAGACGTGATTCGTCAGGAACCCATCTTTGAAGTCAAGATGATTACTCACAGAAAGACTGCAATCTGGCAGGGACTTCTACCAGGACGATCCGAGCACAAAGTCTTGATGGGAATGCCTAGGGAACCTACTGTCTTTCGCAAGGTGGCTGAGAAGGGAGTTGATGTACTTGATGTTAACATCACGCCTGGAGGGGCAAGTTGGCTTCACATAGCCATAAAAATCAGGAAAAGGAATGAGGATGATGGTCTCAAAGCTCTAGAGGGGGCATTTGGAGGACACCGGAGTGCAAAGCATGTCTGGGTTTATGATGATGACATAGACATCTACAATGAACAAGACAGAGAGTGGGCATTGGCAACACGATTCCAGGGTGATGAAGACATGCTCATCAAGGACCGAGAGCCTGGTAGCTCTCTCGACCCAAGTGCTGAACCAGGCACCAAGTTGACTACAAAGATTGGCTTCGACGTCACAAAGCCATTGGTTGCGAAAGGAAAGAGCTTTAACCGGGCGGAATTTCCAAAGATGGATCCAAGTAAGTTCAGGAGCGATTAAGATTGGGACTGGAACTCACTAAGGATGACAGAGATATGCTGGATGGCAAGCACGGAAAAGCTGCCAGAAAAGCCATGGAGATCATAACAGCACTTGGAGAAATATACGGGGCTAAGAGGCTCATTCCAGTTTCAAGTGTCCAAATCGCAGGGGTTTCGTACCATAATCTTGGAGAAGCAGGTCTTGAGTATCTCTCCGATATGGCAGAAGATGGGCAAGTCAGAGTCCTCACCACTTTGAATCCTGCCGGAATGGACTTGACTGAATGGAAGAAGCACGGCATCAGTGAGAGCTTCGCGAAGAATCAGGAGAGGGTAGTGGAAGCCTTCCTGAAAATGGGTGTGATTGCCACGTGCACATGCACACCGTACCTGATCGGTAATCTGCCGCACTACGGAGAACATATCGCGTGGGCAGAGTCTTCAGCGGTATGCTTTGCTAACTCGGTGATTGGTGCAATGACCAATAGAGAAGGTGGCCCAAGTGCGCTCGCTTCTGCACTCACCGGGAGAACTGCAGAGTATGGGTTCCATCTGCAAGAGAACCGTGTCGCACAGGTTAGATACAACGTCGAGGCAAGAATTGAGAACACTGATGATTTTGGCCTTCTCGGGCAAGTAATTGGGGCACGCACAAAGAAAGCGATACCCTACATCACAGGGGTGGCAAATGCTACAACTGAGCATCTGAAGTCATTTTGCGCATCGGTTGCAACCTACGGAGGGGTTGCGCTCTTCCACATGGAGGGTTTGACGCCAAACAGGACACAGGTACCTGACAAGACTGAAGTCATCATTCAGGATGAGTTGGATGCAGCTCGAAGTGAGCTAGACGATACAGATATTGAGATTGACTTCATCAGTGTGGGCTGTCCGCATGCCAGCATAAAGGAGATAGCAGAGATTGCGGAAATGCTAGAGAGCAAGAAGGTGGCGAAGGAGAAAACCGTCTGGATTACGACTGCAAAACCCACCAAAGATCTTGCAGTCAAGATGGGATACTATGACACTATAGAGAAGGCAGGTGCGTTCCTAGTCAGTGATGCTTGTTGCGCAGTAGCACCGTTAAAAGGGCGGTTCAAGGGTTTACTGACGGACTCTGCTAAGGCTTGTTTCTATGCGCGCGGAAAGAATAGCTTCAAGACAAGAATAAGAACAATCGAGGAATGCATCAAGGAGGCGATTGCATGAGTAAGTTCGAAGGTAGAAAAATCTACAAGGGCAGAGCTGAGGGCGAAGCCCTAGTAACGTCAGAGGACATCAGTTTCTACGGTGGATGCGAGCCTGATACTGGGGTCATCGTCGAGAAAGGACATGAACTTGAGGGCAAATCCGTTGCAGGAAAAATACTTGTGTTTCCGTCTGGCAAGGGTTCGACTGTTGGTTCCTATGTGCTCTTCGCCCTGAAGAAGGCAGGCTTGGCACCCCTAGCGATAGTCAACAAGGAAACTGATCCGGTGGTTGCTGTTGGAAGCATCATCTCTGAAATACCGACGATTGACCACATTGATGTCAGTAAAATCAAGACTGGACAAAAACTAGTGGTAGACGCCGGTCTTGGCGTCGTTTCTATTGTGGAATAGACGAAACACTAATACCGCTGAATCTGAGGCTCAAAATCTGCGGGTGTAAAGGCGGTTTCGCCATCTTCAGGTATGTCACCCTTCTCGCGCAGCACCTGACGAGTCAGTAGGTAGTAGATAAGCGCCAGTGATTTGCGACCTCGATTATTTGTAGGCACCACCAAATCCACGTTAGTCGTCACATTGTCAGTATCGCAGAGTGCGATAACGGGCACGCCGATTCTAGCTGCCTCTGACAAGGCTTGTTGATCCGTTCGGGGGTCGGTTAAAATCACCAGCTCTGGCTCAACATATGCTCGAGGACCGGAAATGTTCGGATTTGTGAAAGTACCGGGGATGAACCGTTCTGTAAAAGCATTGGCAGTAATGTAGTGGGCAAATGCTTCTACTGGTCGCTTTCCGTAGACTCGACCAGAAACTACTGCAATCCTTTCGGCATTGACTCTGGCAATGTATTTGCCAGCAACCCTGATTCGTTCGTCGGTCTTACGAACATCCAACACGTAAAGACCGATGGGCCTCTGCCGGTAGACAAACGGCTCCATGTCGTGAGTCTTTACTTGCGTTCCAATATGACATCCTGCTGCTAGGTACTGATCCATGGGAGTCAGTAGGTCGATTTCTGAGAGTTCTGTTTCACTCATAATCAGACACCCTCCACAACATCAGATGTGGCGAAAGCCATAAAGTTATCAATTATGTCAATGTGTGCTAGAAGCATTCTTCGACAGCAGTATCTCTGGAGCCCAAGGCGGTCTAGCACAGCTGCAGGATCCTCACCCTGTTGGACCTCACTCTTGAATTGCTCGTACTTATCGGCAACTACTTTGCCGCATGTGAAACATCGCACAGGAATTATCATCGTTACATCTCCCTACCTGTAGGATTTTTGATATCTAGATCGTGCTGATGGGCCACCAAACTTTTTCGGTTCAGTACGTCGAGGATCACCGACCAGCATTGTCCTATCATGTTCTTGCATCTTTGAGCGTGCCTCGAAATTCTGGCTCATGCGAATTAGTCCATTGGCGACGGACATTCTGATAGCATCAGCCTGACTCATGAAACCACCGCCTCGAACCCGTACCTTGATGTCGTATCTCTTCCATCCATCGCCGAAGAGTATCAACGGTTCTGTGATTCGCATCCGGGCAACCTCTGGCTGGTGAATCTCTAGCGGCCGCCCATTGATTCTGATTCTACCACGCCCATCCTTGATTGTGGCCTTTGCTAGGCTTGTCTTTCTTTTGCCGGTGGTAACAACTACGCGCATCTCATCGCACCTCTGGATTTCTCCAACCAAGTTCATGACTAAGGTCCCCGACCGTGATATATCTCCGGACCAAGCTGTTGTAGCGTGATCCTTCGAGGATTATCTTCTCAGTTTCGGCGTACTGTTCGGGCACACCTATGTAAACGTGGACTCGTTTGTAAGCTGCCTTTCCACGGGGAGTGGGCCAAGGAAGCATGCCACGTATAATCCGTCGTATCATCTTATCAGGACGTCGATGATGGAATGGACCCCTTCTCGGGCTGTAGGAGGTCCTGATATTGAATTTCTCCTTGTAAGCTTCAATAACTGTTCGTCGGGCACCCGTTATGATGGCCTTCTCGGCGTTCAGTATGACCACTCGGTCACCTAGCAAAGCAGCCTTCGCAACCTTTGATGCCATTCTGCCGACCACCATGTTATCTGCATCGTAAACTTTCACTGCCTGTTCAGTCATTGAAACCACCTCATATGATAATCGTAATTCCTGTTCCCTTCGGGGATTGGTTGAGCAGCTCAGGGATAGTGATTAGTGATCCACCTGCATTCACTATAGCCGACCTAGCAGTTGTTGATGCATTCATTGCTGCGACTGTGACTTTGTGTGGAATGAGACCTGATCCTAGAATCTTGCCTGGCACAACGACTATGTCGCCAGCTCGTGTATGTCGGCCAATTTTGCCGACATTCACAGTAGCACGCTTTCTAGCTGGGCGCGCTATGAGCTCGGCCACCCTTTTCCATATTCTAACATCATATTTCGTAGATGTCTTCTTTAACGAATTGATTAGAGCGCGTGTGTTGGGGTCGGTTGGTCCTTTTACCATCTCGGGCTCACCTCAGAGAGTTCGCATAATCAAGAGCTGCTTGGATTCTAGTCTTCAGAATTTCTGCTGTCTTCGAAACAATGGTTTCGGGGCTTAGAGCGCCGGTAGATTCTACTTTGAAGAGAAAGGCGTTCTTCTTGGAATCGATTGTTATGGCTCCAGGCTCACAGACATCAACACAGGCCTCACACAAGCTGCAATCCAATGTGTTCTGGGTCGACAAAGTGCTTCCGTCAACTTTCATGATATTCTTTGGACAGATCTTTACGCATTCTTCACAAAGATTGCATTTCGATTTATCTACGCTAATGACTGGAACATACTTGTATGCGACCGTTGCGACGGGTTGGAACTTAGCATTCTCGGCGCCTGTTCCAAGTCGAGCATAGGCTTCTATAATCAGTCTTTGATGGGGTGCTAACTTGGTAATTGGGATGTTTCCAGAGGTAGGAACTATTTTTGGATCTTGTGATGTCAGGCTACGTGAGTATACAACAACCTCTTCATCTTCTGGTTCCACCTCTAGTGTGAGCGTACATTGGCAGAGGCTGCATCCTTTTCCTTCACATTCGCAGTCTTGGGGAAGATTGTAGGAATCTAGATCCGTTACTATAGGAATAAGGCCAAGACGCTGAGCAATCATTTCGTCGTACATAACACTGGTATTTTCCAGTATGAGTACTTCATCTATCGCCATAGCAGGGAGCTTAGTTAGCATTATCCTGCGGATTGCATTAGCAAATGCGACATCTATATCCTCAACTAGGAAATGGATTGAATCATCCTGTTTGCTAATGATTGTGATTTCCATTATATCACCTGACCTTGGAGTGCACCCAAAAGACACTGATCCCGGACAGACTCGCTGAGATACCCTGCCAAAGGGCTGCCAGCTCACTCGCCCATGCTCTGGGTACGGGTGCCACATTTTTGTATGTATAAAAGCATTGTCCTAGAACGTTGTCGTTAAGCCTTGAAAATTCGCCCAAAAAGCAAAGAAACTGCGGCTATGCTGCTACTTGGGCCATGTCCCGTAGTCCATTGACTATCAGCTTGTAGCCGTGTAGCTGTTGCTTCGGATCAATAGCTACCATGCCATAGGTGGGAACTCCAAGCAAATCTTCAACTGAGCGGGGTTTCATAGAGCCAGGAAGGTCCTGCTTATTTGCAATTGCGATGATCTGAACGCCTTCTAGCTCCTTCCTGTATTTTTGCAATATCTGACGCGTTTTCAGTACTGCTTTGGGGGTGCTCTCAGTGACAACGACCACCATCTTGCTCCCCCTTAGCAAGTCAGCCCACATAAACTCGAAGTGTGTCTGACCACCCATCTCAACCAACGATATCTTGGTAAACTTGTCGAGTGTGATTGTCCCGCAATCCATCCCACAGGTCGGCTTATAGTTGCCATCTAGATCGGACGTGTTGTCTGTGAGAAGTTTGATCAGGGTGGACTTGCCGGCATACCCTGACCCCATTAGTGCAACCTTGACATAGCGGGTCATAAGATGGGACTCCAGGTGCTCACTGAATGAATCCTGTACCTTCAACATATCAGCTGTAGTATTACACTCGCAAGTTCCCGGCCCGCAATTCACGCTACTTGGGACTAATGTAAGAGCCACTAGAAGCTAGCCCAGTCGGCGCGCGATAGAAGCCCTTAACTGTGGCATTTTGACCCGCTTATGAGAAGTGGACGATATGACCTCAAGCAATGTGATTATTGCAGAGGGCGCTCTAAAGAGGCTCAATGACATCCTTGAAGGATACAAGAGACCTCTAATCGTATCGGATGTGGTCATCTACGATAAGTATCGGCAAATGATGGAGAGTATTGTTGATGCTGATGTGATGTGGTCCATATCACCTGATTATCGGAAGGGTCTGGTTTCGCGGTATCGTGGCATCGATGTGATCATAGGCTTTGGCGGTGGGAGGAGCATCGATATGGCTAAGCTCTTCGCACTCGAAGCAGGACTCGATTGGATTTCTATCCCCACCGCGGCATCACATGATGGCATTGCGAGCGACGTTGCCTCTGTAATGCACGACGGCTATCGCTATTCAGAGAAATGCAAGAAGCCAAGTTTCATACTTGCGGATTTGAGTGTGATGTCTACCGCTCCTCGAATACTGACTCTATCTGGGATAGGAGATATGGTCAGCAAGGCATCAAGCTTAGCGGAGTGGCGACTCGCCAATGAGCTTGCAGGTGAGCCACTGGATGAAGACGTCTACGGAACAGTAGAGTTTGCACTCGAAACTGTACTAAAGGACGATAACCTTGAAACCCTCGTCAAATCTGTGATAGACACAGGCAATGCCATGACTGATTTTGGGAGTTCTAGACCCTGCTCCGGAACAGAACATGCGATATCCCACGCGATGGATCGAAGGATGCAGAGTCTACATGGCCTTCAAGTGGCATTCGCTACTCCCCTAAGCCTCCATTTTCTTGACGAGGCCGGCTATGCCAAGCATCGGCCATCAGATATCAGGGACTTTCTGCTGGAGCGGAATATGCCAGTAGAACTCAAGGAACTGGATTTGACTGAAGCTACATTTCTTGATGATATACACCACGCACAGAAGATTATGAAGAAACGAGGAAGATACTCGGTTCTTACTCATTGCAAAGCAAGTGATGATGACCTAGTAAGGGCAATCAACGGACTAGGCTATTAGACATGTCTACCATGGTTGTTGAGTCGGACTAGTTCGACAGTTTTAAAAGAAGTAGGCATGACAGCGACGAGAACGCACCCTTTGCAAAGGATGCGCTAATAGACACTCATACCAATGATGTGAAAACAGAGGTAGATAATAATGCCGAAACCGAGTTTTGTTGATGTTGAATTCCCTGAAGAGCTCCAGAAGAAGGCTCTCGAGGCTCTTGAGATTGCCAAAGATACAGGGCGAATCAAGAAAGGAATAAACGAGGCAACCAAGTCCATAGAGCGTGGAATCGCACGTCTTGTATTGGTTGCAGGGGACGTAGAACCTCCAGAGATCATCATGTACTTGCCAGGTCTCTGTGATGATAAGAAAGCACCATATATCTTCGTGGATAGCAAGAAGGATCTTGGTAATGCTTGCGGCATCGAACGCCCTACAGCGGCGGTCGCCATCGTCATTGATGGCAAGGCAAAGGACCTTGTTGATGACTTGGTTGAGAAGATAGCTGGACTGCGCAAGTAGTGCTCTTCTAGGTGATGGCTTTAGATGAGTAAAACAAGTGATGACTCAGAGAGGAGCGCCACAATCCCAGCGGAGGTTATTCAGCTTCTGGGAAGAACTGGAGTGACCGGTGAAATCACCCAAGTCCGAGTCAAGATATTGGACGGACGTGACAGAGGTCGGGTGCTCACTCGCAACGTGAAAGGCCCTGTCAGAGAGGGCGACATTCTCTCTCTCCGAGAAACTGAACGTGAAGCTCGGAAGATGAGGAGGCGTTAGGTGTGGTTGGAACACAGAAATGCATCTTCTGTGGCAAGGACATCGAGCCTGGCACGGGCATGGCCTACGTACAGACAAAGGATGGGGCTGTGCTGTGGTTCTGTTCGAATAAGTGCAAGGTCAACAGGATAAAACGGAAGATGAAGCCCAGAGATACCAAGTGGACTGCGGGCTATGAAAAAGGTGGCAAAGCAAAGCGCTGAAGCACCTGTTCGAGTTTGCACGCAAAAGGCATAGGTGGTACCTTTTACCACCTGATGTCACTTTTTCTCGGCTTCTTCCTTAATGTAATCAAAAATCGCATTTGCCAGAGCGCTGATTGATTTCTTCTCGATTCCTTCTGCATCTCTACCTAGCAGATCTTCCAACGAGCTCAGAACAGCAGTCGATGTGTTTCTATTAGCAATGGATTCTTTGACAATATTGCGAATATCCATGGTATAGTCGGCGCTTCCAGAACTGTGCTTGTTGATATAGGCCCAAGCAAAGGCCTCTGCATCATCAGACTCTTCTACGCCACCTTCAGTCTTCCAGAGAGATATCTCAGTTATTGCAGTATCTGGTCCATCAGATGCGTGAGCAATATTAATGCCAGCCCATATCCCATACCGTCCTCTTAGTGAATCGGGCGAAGCCTTCTGAACAAATGTTGCACCAAGCGCTTCGCGAACGCCTTCGATTACGTTATCAGCTTCAAGAATCATTGTCAGGACATTGGCGGAAGTTATGAAATTTACAAGCCAGGGGAAGAATGGTCTTTCCTTATGGACCGCGTAGTGCATTTCAGCCAGCGACTTGGACACCTTCATTTCCTTGAAGGCACGGACACTGTATTCTCTATCCAGCAGAGCCTTGATTACCAAGGCACTCACTCTTCTTCTAGCGGTTCCATCAGGTTTGATTATTACAAAAGAGCGTTCCAACTGCTTCACCGAACTATGTCTATCTTGCTGATGCCGAACACAGTTCTTTGTTATTTCAGGGTTGTGGCTCGACTATCGCAAACGACAGTTTCATAAGCTGGGGAAAATTGTTTTGCATCAATCTTCTTGTGAGGTGGCCATTGATGACTCAGGAAGCCAAACTGCGTTCCCCCATTGTCACGGTACTCGGACACATAGACCACGGCAAGACCTCACTACTCGATAAGATGCGAGGTACCGCAGTGCAGGATCGAGAGGCGGCAGGCATCACCCAACATATTGGTGCTTCTTTTTTCCCGACTGAAACGATTCTCTCCATTTGTGGAAACCTCTTGGAAAGCGTCAACACCCAATTGACAATCGATGGTCTGTTGTTCATTGACACGCCGGGCCATGAAGCGTACTTGAACCTCAGAAGACGCGGCGGAGCGATAGCTGACATAGCGATACTAGTAGTGGACATCAATGAGGGACCGCTGACTCAGTCCTATGAATCATTGAAGATATTGAAATCAGGGAAAACACCGTTCCTCATAGCCGCTAACAAGCTCGATAAGGTCCCTGGATGGAGGAGCGTTCCAGATGTCGACCTGTTCCATGCCATAAAGTCGCAGAACAAGACAATACAGAACGAGCTGGACCGACGTCTATACGAGATTGTTGGAGCGCTATCTGCAAACGGAATCGCTTCGGAAAGGTATGACCGTGTAGAGAACTTCACGCAAACTGTGGCCATTGTACCCACTAGTGCAAAGACCGGGGATGGCATTCCTGAGCTGTTGATGGTCCTCTCAGGACTGACTCAGCAGTACCTTAAGGATAGGCTCAGTATCTCCACGGGTCCGGCTAAGGGAGCGATACTGGAGGTCAGAGAGGAAACCGGCCTAGGCACAACGCTGGATACAATAATCTATGAGGGGGTTTTGAAGAAATCTGATACTGTGGTGGTCGGCGGTCTCGATGATGTCATAGTTGCCAAAATCAGAGCATTACTGCTTCCAAAGGCGCTTGATGAGATTAGAGATCCAAAAGAGAAGTTTACGCATGTTGACGAGGTGCATGCCGCGGCAGGTGTTAAGATTGTGTCTCCCGACATCAAGGGAGCGCTGGCTGGTGCACCAGTCTATGCTGTCAGTGACTTAGATGAACTTGAAGCTATCAAGTCCAAAGTACGTGATGAGGTCAGCTCGATACGCATTCAGAAGGATTCATCCGGTGTTGTTCTGAAGACCGATACTCTTGGTTCTTTAGAGGCAGTTAGTCAGTTTTTGCAGGACCGCAAGATCCCAGTACGGATTGCTGATGTTGGTCAGATTGTTAAAAGGGACATAGTTGAGGCTCAAGCTGCAGGGGATACAGACCCGCTCAACGCAGTCGTATTGGGATTCAACGTTAAGTTTGCGCCCGATATCGAGGATCTGGCTGCAGAATACGGAGTCGAGGTATTCCTAAATGAGGTGATTTATCGCCTCTTTGATGATTTCAACGCATGGCTCATAGTGAAACGCGAGCAGGCAAAAGCTGAGTCGCTTGGCTCAATTGTCAGGCCTGGAAAGATTACGCTCATACCTAACTATGTATTCAGGCAGAAGAAACCAGCAGTTGTAGGTGTCAAAGTAAGCGGCGTTATAAAACCAAGAGCAGTCCTCATCAACGGGCAAGGAAAGCGCGTGGGAACCATTTTGCAGATTCAGGATAGAAGTGTAACGATAGATGAAGCAACTGATGGAATGGAAGTTGCAGTGTCTATCCGAGGTCCCAGCATTGGTAGGCAGGTAAAGGATGATGAGGTGCTCTACATAGACGTGCCTGACAAACATATTCTCGCAATTAGGAAGAAGTTTTCTGAGGATTTGACGCAGCCAGAGCTGGATGTGTTGGAAGAGATCGTTACAATAAAGAGGGCGGCTGGAGCCTTCATCTAGTTTGTTTGAGCCCAATTGGTAACTCTTTTAGGTATACTAATAGATTCCTCAAACTGCAGCGGGCAGGGTGGGCCGTTTGCCGCGGCTGAAACCACATGGCAATAGTGGCACCAGTAACCATGCGGAGGATGAACCCCGATCCTGTTGAGATTCGCTGTGGGACGATGACGAGCAGTCTTTGAAGTCTGTCACGGTCATACCAACAGTCGTAGGACTGTTGTGATTGACTTAGATTGTCGAACCGGGTCAGGCCCTGGCGGGAACAGCCCTTAGACTAAGTGGTGGAGCCTCAGAGAGCGCTGCTTTGAGAAACACAACGAGCATTCTTCGCAGGGGAAGGACACCCGAAGTGGTGGAGCCGCTGCACCTCTATTTGTTGTTATTCCGATTCATTGGAAAGGAGTAGTTGTTAGGCTCCATCAATCCTACGATGATTCAACGGGATCTTCTTCGTTAGTTCTCCTTTTGACTTCGACAAGCGCATTGTACTCCCGCAACACGTCAAATACAAACAACGCTAGGCCAGCTATGTAGAACGAAACAGGAAGCGCCCACGCGTATGTCATAACATCATTAGTATAAAGAACAGTCCACGTGGAAATGGCCAACAACGATAAGAGAATCCTCAGCTTATGAGCGCGAATTATCGCCCGTCTAGTTTGCTCTGGTTCAGCTTGGAGTAATAACCTCAACAGGAGATATATTCCTGCTGCGACGCTATTCATAACGATTTGAATTTTCACGACCCCCGCAGGTGCATAGCATATTCTCAGTGAAATAGTATTGGTTTTGTTCTGGGTTCCCGGAAAAGAACTTCTGACAGGTGCTACCAACGATTCTGAAATGAATCGGCGGTGCCGTCTATAATAGGACCTCAAACTATCTCGTGCTGAAGCTTCCTGAACTGCCACAACACATCAATCACAAGCAACGCCAAGCCAGCAATGTAGACATGGACTGGCAATGGTGGAAATCCCGCAAAATCCGGTGGGTCAGAATATATTACTACGAACGTCATGACTGAGTGGACATAGTAAATGGTCCATGCAGGAATGAGTGCTAACGATAAGAGTATTGCCAGCTTGCGGAAGAGGACTACCGAGCGTTCAGTTTGTTTTAATTTATCGTCAAGTGCTATTCTTAACACGGAGCAAATTCCCATGAACAGAAGAACAAATCCTGAAAATGCTGAAATTGTCGCAACCTCACAAACCTAAGGATGGCTCTTGACGAAATAGCGTTTGTTATTGCAGTAATGATAAGATCGTTGATGACAAATGCCGAAATAAAAGAGAAGTACGATAATCTTTAAGAGAAGAGCAAAGTTCGCACACCTTGATGCTGGGGTTTCCGAGCCTGGTACGGAGCCAGCCTGCTAATCGCCTACGCGTGACGCGGGCGGGCTGACAGTTGGTGTGCTTGCACGCGCGAGTTCGAATCTCGCCCCCAGCGCCACTCTCTATTCTGACATAGTTCCATTATCACAAGAGCAGGTAATGATGAATCGCATACGGATTAGACAGTAACAAGTAAGGCTGAATGAAAAGCAAGAGAGAATTCGGGCCTTGCGACCCGATTCTGTGAACTATTTCCTCTTAGTGAGTTTTGTGACAACGCCTACAGCGACTGTCATACCCATGTCACGTACCGCGAAGCGGCCGAGCTGTGGAAACTCCTTGTAGGTCTCAATGCACATCGGCTTGAGAGGTACGAGTTTCGCTATCATGCTCTCGCCTTTCTTCACGAAGTCAGGATTCTCTTCAATGACCTGACCAGTTGCTTGGTCTAGCTTCTGCAGGATCTGATCGAACCTGCATGCTACCTGTGTGGTGTGTGCGTGAACGACTGGGGTGTAACCCACTGTGATGGCTGTTGGATGCTGGATGACCATGATCTGGCCAGTGTAGTCAACAGCGACTGTTGGGGGTTTGTCAGTAGGACCTGCAACGTCACCACGGCCAAGGTCTTTCCTATCGATGCCTCTTATATTGAAGCCAATGTTATCACCAGGTATTGCCTGCGACAGAATCTCATGATGCATCTCGATTGACTTGACCTCTCCAGTCTTGTTGGGTGGCATGAAGGTAATCTTCATCCCAGGCTTCATCACACCGGTTTCAACACGACCGACTGGCACAGTTCCAACACCCTTGATTGAGTAGACGTCGTTAATCGGAAGCCTCAGAGGCTTCTTGAGTGGCTTTGGTGGAAGGTCGACGAGGTCGAGTGCCTGAAGCAAGCTGGGACCGTCATACCAAGGAGTGAAGTCCTTGGTCTGTTCTTTCAGGTTTGCTGCATCGAGGGCTGAAGTTGGAATGAACGGTATCTCGTCCGTCTTGTAACCAATGCTCTTCAGGAAGCCTGATACTTCGTCCTTGACCTCATTATAGCGATCCTCGCTGTACTTTACGCTGGGGTCATCCATCTTGTTGACACAGACGATTATGCTTGGCACGCCGAGTGTCATCACTAGGTATGCGTGCTCCTTTGTCTGGCCACCAGGTCCGATACCGGCTTCGAACTCACCCTTCTTTGCGGATACCACAAGAAGAGCCACGTCGGCCTGAGATGCTCCAGTGATCATGTTCTTGATGAAGTCCTTATGACCAGGTGCATCGATGATCGTGTAATAGTATTTGTCAGTGAGGAACTTGAAGAAAGCGATGTCAATGGTTAGACCTCGCTCACGTTCCTCTTTCAGGCGGTCCAGCGCAAAAGCCCATGCCCAGCTGGGTCGCCCAAGTTTTTCTGCTTCGGCTTTATGCTGTTGGAAGGTACGTTCGTCAACAGCGCCAGTTTCGTATAGGAGTCTACCAGTCATAGTGGACTTGCCATGGTCGACGTGACCAACAACCACTAGGTTCAGGTGATCCTTCTGTTTCTTGGACAAGGCATTATTTCTCCTTATTCGCTTTCAGTCAGTCCTCTAAGGGGTACAGACCGTGAGTGCCACCTTGGGCCGTGCTTTTAACGCTTTCGACAAGACCCCCTGATTAATCGGAGATGGCGCACTGATTTCCCAACAGTGGACTCGTCGACCTCAAGCTTGAGGGGCGGCTTGCGAACTCTCTGAGCGATTATGACGCCAAACACAGTCAAGGCACCGCCTACGAGTTGAAGAGCAAATAATGGTTCACCAAGGAATAGGAACGCCATTAACACACCCCACACTGTTATCAGATTCAGCGCAATCTGTACTCTGGAAGCTTCAATGTGATTCATCGCATTGTAATACAGGACAAATGCTAGTGCTGTATTCACAACCCCCACCCATAGGATGATTGCCCAGACACTCGTGCTCAGCCGCAGTATTACGGTTATGTCCTCCGTGAACGCTGCGGACAGCCAGATGAAAGGCACCGCAAACAGGGTGCTGAATAGAGTGAGTGAAACAGCGTCAACTGATTTAACCGCCATTTTTCCGACCATTCCGTTAACCGCGAACAGAAATGTAGACACTATCACAATTGCATTGCCCAGCAGGCGCAGAGGACCAAGAGCATCATCAAGTGGCGTGCCACCTAAGACGATCAGACCGACACCAATGGCCGCTAGAAAGAGTCCTCCTATCTTCTCACTAGTTATCTTCTCCTTCAGAACTGGAGCGGCCATCAAGACTGCGAATACAGGGCTCATGTTCAGAAGTAGTATGGTTTCGCCTGCTGTTGTCATGTTTAATCCAATGTATTGCAGCACTTGGGAAAGAAATGGACCCGTGAATCCAGCGAGCAGGATGATTCGCCAGTTACTCCTGATATCTCCACGCAGCCTCGACCGGCGTCTGGACATGTAAACAGCTACAATGAGAAAGGGGCAAGCGATAGTGTAGCGTAGCGCAACGAAGATGATGGGAGTCAACCCTTCCATGAAAGCAATCTTTGCGAGGATGAGAGATGATGCCCAAGCCACTGTGATAAGGCATATTGTAAGCCATGCCGCAGTAGACTTGATCATCTCTCGTTCCTCGTCAGGTTCTGCACTTGCACATTGAGTGCATCAACTGGAACCTATCTCTCTGATAAGGCTCTCTAAAAACACTGAGAAGTGCAGCATTAATTCTGCTGATACAGGATGATACAAGGTCGGTGAAAATACTACCTTGCTGAACGGGCCACTCTCTCGCGCTCTTCCTTTCTGGAAACTCCATAACTTCCAGAATCGCCTTTGTAAGCAAGAAGAAGCTCGTCGACGATACATTCCTCGAACGATTTGGCATTCTTGTGCGATGAACGAACTGCGCCTACAGCGAGGTACTTCAAAGCGAGATCAATCCTGCGCTGGGGAGCAACGTCTACTGAGCGAGGATATGCCATCCCACCATAGGAAATTCGTGTTGTTTCCTCGGAAGGAGCAGTATTTTCGATAGCAGTCACGAGAACCTGGATCGGATTGAGGCCAGTTCTGAAGTTGATAATCTCGAAGACTCGTTTGACCACGCTAATCGTTCGTGTTTTCTTGCCTGCGGTCCTGCCAGTGCGTGTCTTCTTGTCCTTGCGCCGTCCTGCATTGAGTAGTTTATTCACGAACCGCTCCACAATAGGTACATTGCTCTTGTGAAAACGCTTGTGGCTATGCCTTCCTGCTGTATGCGGAATCAGGACAGACTTCAGAGAGATGTAGCGGGTAAGACCAACATCCTTCACTTGGACCACTGTAGAATCCCATTTGCCAAACAATAGAAAATCAGGCGTGGCTACAGGTAGGCTTGGTGCCTTCGGCTCTTCTTGGACTGGTGCATCAGTTTTTTCTTCAGCCATCTTTGTCACCTAACGAATTGGTTTCTCTGCCTTACCGTAGATAAGAGACTCGAGGGAAACTCCGTTAACTGCACAGACTTTCCAGCGCACGCCGGGAATATCGCCCATGGCTCCTCCCATTGCGCCACCAATGCCCTCGACAATGACTTCGTCGTGTTCATCGATATACTTGAGCCCACCATCGCCCGGTATGAATGCGGTAATCTGTTTGCCGTTCTTAGAGAGCTGAATCCTAACGGCCTTTCTGATAGCTGAGTTGGGTTGTTTTGACTCAATACCGACCTTCTCCAATACGATTCCGCGTGCCTGCGGAGCACCCTCTAGCGGGTCGGTCTTTCGCTTCAGCTTGAGCATTCGTCTCTTCAAGCTGGGTTTCTTCCAGCGGTACTTCTTCCGCTTGGACCGGAGGGGTCTTGCTGCAAATTCGCCCATCGGGCTCTTTGAACCAGTCAAATAATTCGCCTCTGTGGTGATAATGGGACCACCATCCATAGTGCTCTCTACGTGTGGTCACGGCACCCGCCTGTTGTATGCTTAAAAGCGTTATGACACAGCCACGACAATCTCATTGAATCTTGCTGCGAAACGGCCTCTGAGTGCATCAGGCCCCTTATGCAATTGTCACATTGGTCACGTCAAAGTGACGCTTGGCTAGTATTCGAGCGCGGGCGATATTCCGACCCTCTCGTCCAATGGCAATGCCTCTGTCTGCCTGTTTGACTGTAACTGTGGCAATCGTGTTTCCATTCTTGTGGCGAACGAGTTTCACTTGTTCAACTCGGGCGGGGGCAAGCGCCTTCTTCACAAATTCCTCTGCAGTTTCAGCTATCTCAACAATGTCGATGGGCCTGCCGAAGACATCAGCTGCCGCCTTGACGTTTGCACCACCACGCCCAATGGCTTTGCCGAGCTGTTTTGGACGCACGATGAAAATCAGTCGATCGCCCTCGTCATCCCGAACCACATCCATCGCAGAGGCTCCAGTGATGCGTTCGAAAGTGGCAATGAGGGCCATGTCATCCATCGAGAGTCTGACTCGGGGCAAGATAAATCGCCTCAAACAGCCTTCAAAATCTTGGAATCGCCTGGCTTTATCACAGCAATCGCTGACACCATGAAGGGTTTGCCTATGACCTCCCCCAAATCCCATGATGTGCCTTCAAACCTTAGCACCTTGACCTCAGCAAGCTGTGCGTAGGTTTCAATGTCCTCGTACTCATTCTTCGGACAATTTGCAGCAACTACAACTAGTTTTGCAGCACCGCCCTTTATTGCATCGATGGAGGATTTCGCTCCTATGCGACACTCACCTGTGCTTACTGCACTTGCAATCGGTTGATTCAGGCTCAATGGTCATAACCTCGTTTTGTATTGCTGTGACTTCTTGATAAGCCCAGAAACAATCTCGTCAAACTGACTTCTGTTTTAATGTTTCCGTATTGTAACATTGATCAATGCACTTGAATTGCTTCAGAGCCTATTTTTCGCTAGCAGAGCCCTGAGGATTCATCAGTAAATCAATGGAACCGGTTCCCAATGGGATGAGCTGCCCGAGAATCACATTCTCAGTTATGCCTCTAAGCGGGTCCTTTGTTCCTGCTATGCCTGCTCCCAGTAAGTGTTTGATAGTCACCTCAAAGGCGGCCCGAGCCAAAGCACTATTCTTCGAGCCTGAAATGCCATGCCGACCAATCTGGCGTATCGCACCATCTGCGGTCATCATGTCAGCAACGAGGATTATATGTCGCACATCAACATCCATGCCCTGCTCATTCAGAACATTCATCGCCTCTTGGATGATTGCATTTCTGGTTGCCTCAATCCCGAGAACTTGATATATTTCTTTGAGATTATTGGTGTATATCTTGTGTGGGTTAACACCAGCTATCTCCAGAGCGTCTTGAAGGTTGGAACCCTCAGTGTACAGAACGTAGCGATCTGACTCCTTGCGAATCACAACGTGGTTGACATCATCTATACCCTTGACACGCACTTCGCGAATCTTTTCGCTCAAGCGCTGCAGGTCTGCAAGTGTTTCACCAGTTGGATAGACGAACACTGTGTTGTCCCCAGCCTCCACCTCGCCCTTGGCCTTTATTTTAGCCCTTATTGCCTCTGCAATGATTTCGACTGTTAGGGCTTTATCCTCCATCAGCTCAGGATCAAACCTAATATCGATGGCCTGACGAAGCAAATCAATCGAAATATTGCTCGCGACACTTTCAACGAGTATCATCTCGATATCGCGTGCAATCCTTTTGGCTTCATTTCGGTCTTCCGCAATATCATCAGCAAGATGGATTTTCATCGTTGGGGTACTTGGATTTTTTCGAGCGTCTACTATCTCTATTAGCCTCGGGAGACCCTGAGTGACGCTGAGTTCAGCGACCCCGGCGTAATGAAATGTTCTGAGTGTCATCTGGGTGCCCGGTTCACCTATGCTCTGTGCTGCAACTGTACCTACCGCTTCACCTGGTTCTACCAGAGAGCGCTCGTAAGAATCAATGACATTATCACAGATTTCGTCGAATTCCTTCTTCGTGAGACCAATGTCCGTTACTTTCTCCTCAAGCTCATCGAGAACCTTCGGTGGGAGTCTGTGCTCATCTCTAAGTTTCGAGAATCGTTTCTCCATGTGCGCCGTAACTGTGCTCTTGGACATCTTTCTATGCCTCCCTACTCACTTTGCTCTTACCAAGCACTTTCTCAATCGCTATGTCAATATTGACTGAGCGTCCGTGATCAGACTTGCTTGGGTCCACACCATCGTCTCCAAATTTGAATTGGACAATTCGCCCTGGGGCAGTTCGGACTGTCCCGTCTGTTTCAACCTTGAGGTCTTGTAGAGCTGTCATTAGTCGTCTCTGCATGTATCCTGAGGTTGAAGTACGCACGGCTGTGTCAACGAGACCTTCGCGGCCACCTGCGGCATGGAACCAATACTCAATGGGATCAAGACCACTCTTGTAGCTGGATGCGACGAAACCACGAGCTCTTGCACCGAGATCACCGCGTTCAAAATGCGGTAGAGTACGGCCCATGTATCCTCTGCTGATACGTTCGCCTCTTACTGCCTGCTGCCCAACAACTGCGGCCATCTGTGATAGGTTTAATCGTGAACCTCTGGCACCCGTCTGTGCCATTATCACAGCGGAATTATCAAGACCCAGATGCTCCCCTGCAACTGCACCTGCAGAGTCTCTTGCCTCTGCAAGAGTTGCCATGATTCTCTGCTCCAGTGTTTCTAAGAGAGTCTGTCCAGGGTTCGCATCCAACTCATCTCGTTTGTAAGTTTCGATGAGCTGGTTGACTTTCTTATCTGCTTTCTCGAGAATGATTTTAATTCGCCGCGATGCTTCACGTGGGAGAGTCACGTCATCAAGACCCATTGAGAATCCTCTGTCTGTGATAAGTCTGACAAGTAGTCTTCCTACTGAGTCCATGAAGATTCTGGCTGTTGTCGACCCCTTTTCCTTAATTATCCGGTGGAACAACGAGTCAGGTTCTCCGGCTCCGAAGGCCTTCTCATCAATAACGCCGAACATTATGTTGCCATCCCTAACGACAACATATGAGTCGTATTCGCAGTCTTCCTTCTTGCACGTCGTACACTTCCGGCACACGTTAGCCTTGAAGGAGATGTTGATGCCAGCAGGTATGAACATGCTGAATATCTGCTTCCCAGTCCATAGAGGTACTGGTTTCTTTATTGCAGGAGGTGTGAGTTCCCCTTCATAGCCCGCAGTGGCCAATAACTGGTTCACCTTATTTCGTGTGTACAGAGCGGATTTGCGAGTCAATAGAAAAGCGGCTGAGATGTAGTCCTGCAGTGCTCCGATGATTGGGCCACCATACCGTGGTGAGAGAATCTGCTCCTGTACCCTCATTAACACCCGTGCCTCGGCTCGAGCTTCCTCAGACTGTGGCACGTGGAGGTTCATCTCATCTCCGTCAAAGTCTGCGTTGTACGGTGGACACACGAACAGGGATAGCCTAAATGTCCGATAGGGCATCACTCGTACTTCATGTGCCATGATTGACATTCTGTGGAGTGATGGCTGTCTATTGAACAACACAATGTCACCACTCGATAAATGGCGCTCCACTATGAAGCCAGGTTCAATCGTGTCCGAGATTATGGAACGGTCTTTCACGAACCGCAGGTCTACACGGCGACCGTCGGTACGAATCAAGTAATTGCATCCAGGATGTCTATCTGGACCTCGAATCACCAGCGCCTTCATCTCTTCTAGGTTCCACTCGGTGACACGCTGTGGAATTGTTAGGATTGTAGCAATTTGCTCAGGCACTCCAACCTCATTCATGCTCAGGTTGGGGTCGGGTGAGATGACAGTACGGGCTGAGAAGTCAACTCGCTTCCCTGAGAGGTTAGATCTGAATCTGCCCTCCTTGCCCTTGAGTCTCTGAGCTAGGGTTCGAAGTGCGCGACCGGACCTATGCCTTGCAGGTGGAATGCCACTCACACCGTTGTCGAAGTATGTAGTACAGTGATACTGTAGAAGCTCCCAAAGGTCTTCTACGATCAATTGAGGGGCCCCAGCATCTAGATTCTCGCGCAGACGTTGATTGATTCTAATTATGTCAATGAGTTTATGCGAAAGATCGTCCTCAGAACGAACACCGGATTCCAGAGTGATTGAGGGCCTAACTGCGACAGGTGGTACAGACATCACGGTGAGAATTGACCACTCAAGCCGTGCAGCTTCTGGGTTAATCCCCAAGAGCCTGTAGTCATCGTCTGTGACACTTTCCAGTTTGGCGCGGATGTCAATTGGTGTGAGTCTGACAGAGCCAGCCTCGCTTACCTCATAGATTGATGTTGGTTTCTCAAGTTTCAGCTTCAGCTGTTCCGCACCACAATGAGGACAGGCTTTCACCTTGGCAGCGCGCTTGAGGATATCCTTAGAGAGGTTGGCGGTCTTCTGACCAATATCCGGATACTTCTTGAACAATCGTGCGTAGTATTCAATCTCCTCATCAGTCAGGAGGACACGGTTGCATTCTCTGCATATCGCACGTAGGACCTTGTGTATCACCTTCGCATAGCCTGCATGCACGACAGGGCGCGCGAGCTCGATATGCCCGAAATGTCCAGGGCAGTTTCCCACTCTGTTTCCACAGGTCTTGCAGCGCTGGCCGGGATCAATGACTCCAAGTCTGGTGTCCATGATGCCGCTGCTTATCGGGTATCCATCCTCATCGTAAGTATCAGCAACCACAATCTGGGCAATAGACATCTTTCGGATGTCATCTGGGCTGAGAAGCCCAAACTCAATAGAGTCAATTTTCTTTGTAGCGAGACCACCTGTGGCCATTTAGATCATCTCCTTGAGTCGCAGCCTACAGGCAAGTCCTAGCGACATCATTTCTTGTATTAGCAGTTTGAAAGCGTACGATACAACCACGCTACTGATTTTGGCGTTGGTGCCGCAAATCGGACAGTAGTATATATCCTTGTTGCGGTCGTAGACACCAATTAGACCGCAGTCCTCACAGACCAGCATGTTGCTCTTGTCCGATTCATCGAGTAGCCTGCCTTTCAACAGGATGGCTGCACCGTGACCGATTAGAACATCGCGCTCCATCTCACCGAACCTGAGACCACCTTCTCTCGCTCTTCCCTCCGTGGGCTGGCGTGTGAGAATCTGTACGGGGCCTCTGGCGCGGGCATGTATCTTGTCTGCCACCATATGGTGGAGCTTCTGATAGTAGATTACACCGATGAATATGTCAACTCTGAGTTTCTCACCGGTGATACCGGAGTACATAGTTTCTCGGCCGTTATGCTGCAGACCGTGATTCTTTAGTATCTTGAACAGCTCCTCCTCGGAAACACCGCAGAATGGTGTAGCGTCTTGTTGTTTACCATGCATTGATGCTGCTTTTCCAGCAATCATCTCTAGAATCTGACCGATTGTCATTCGGCTTGGAATGGCATGGGGATTCAGAATCAGGTCAGGCACAACACCGTC
This sequence comes from Candidatus Thorarchaeota archaeon, assembly GCA_030612365.1. Lineage (GTDB taxonomy): Archaea > Asgardarchaeota > Thorarchaeia > Thorarchaeales > Thorarchaeaceae > WTCK01. The sequence goes on along the minus strand of JAUWOA010000007.1, from coordinate 2,721 downwards.
TTCAGTGAATGGAACGTCAGCCTGAGGAACTATATGGCCAATGATGCCCTTCTGTCCGTGACGCGATGCATACTTGTCGCCTAGTTCTGGAATTCGAAGGTCTCGGACCTTTACCTTCACCAGTCGATTACCATCAATGGTTTCAGTGAGAATGACACTGTCAACGACTCCAGACTCTCCGTGGCGTACAGCAACAGAAGTTTCTCGTCGGTTGGGAGAAGCAATTTCGAACTCTGAATATTCCTCAAGGAAACGTGGCGGAGAGGTTCGCCCTATCAGTACATCGCCGCCCAGTACTTCAACCTCGGTTTCAATTATTCCATCTTCGCCTAGGTTACGGTATGATTCGGATGCTCTGTAGCCTCGAACACTTCGATCTGGAATCTCAAACTTGTCTTCCTGTCCGCCAGGATACTTGCGTTCTTCGCTCTCATAAACTCTGCAGAAGGTACTTCTGCCCAGCCCTCTCTCAACAGAAGCCTTGTTCAGAATCAAGGCATCTTCGATGTTATAGCCCTCAAATGACAGAATTGCAACCACGAAGTTTTGCCCAGCTGGACGTTCTTCGAACCCGATTGAATTCATGGCACGAGTCTTAACAAGAGGCACTTGGGGGTAGTGGAAGAAGTGTGCACGAGTGTCAGTTCTAAAATTGAAGTTGGCCGCTGGCACACCTACAGACTGCTTTGCCATGCCTGCCATGTACACGTTACGAGGCGATTGGTTCCGCTCAGGGAATGGAATCAGTGCTGCAGAGATACCAAGAATTGTTGACGGAACAATCTCCATATGTGTCGTCTTAGGACCAATCTCACTTGGATACATTGCGATTAGGGTGTTCTCCTCTTCCTCAGCATCTATGAATTCGACTGCTCCGTTCCGCATCAGATCTGGAAAACCCCATTCGTCTTCTACAACCATCTTAAGATGTTCGTTGGTGAGACGGCTCTTGCCATTCTCAACGACTATTAGCGGACGTCTGACACGACCTGCATCGCAATTTACTTGAACTTCATTAATACCGTCATAGTAGGCAATGTTAGTTTCTTGATCTATCTCACCAGCACGACGCTTCTGGCGCATAGTCTTAACAAGAACCAGAGGAGTTGGGTGGATTCCTACAAGACGGCCATTCAGAAACACATCAGCCCACTTTGAGCCGCGCTTGCCCTTTAGAGTTTCAATCGATTCCACTTCACTCTTGAGTAAAGCGCGTTCCACTGGTTCCTCCTCAGTACCAACGGAGATGTACGCCATCATGGCGATATTCTTCACAAGACCACAGTTTGGACCTTCTGGCGTTTCATTGGGGCATATCTTTCCCCAGTGAGTTGAATGCAGATCTCGCGCCTCAAAGTGCGGTTGTGACCGCGAGAGAGGCGAAACTACTCTTCTAAGATGAGAAAGCGACGAGATGTAGTTGGTACGGTCAAGTAGCTGGGATACACCGGCCTTTCCGCCGACCCAGTTGCCTGTGGCGAGAGCATGTTTCATTCGCTGAGTAATGACATCAGCTCGGACTGCAGTACGAATGTTAGGCTTGCGGCCACGAACAGCCGTGCGCTCGAGTTGATACTTGATGTCGCGAGTCAAAGAGTAGAGAGCTACTCTGAACAGGGACATAAGAAGATCTCCTGAGAGTTTTAGCCGCTTGTTGGAATAATGATCCTTGTCATCTGGCTGGCGCTTGCTCAACACCAGTTCGAGCAGTCGTTCTACCATCTGACCCAAGTAGTAAGCCTTCTGAAGGCGATGCTTATCTTCGGTTCCGATATGTGGTAGCAGGTATCTATCAAGCACTTTCTCTGCTCGAGCTAATCGATACTCCTTGGTCTGACCTACAGCAACACGCTTTCCTATGAAATCCAGTGCGTTGCTTCGAGTAGAGCCATCCTCATCATCCATGAGAGCATTGATTGGCGAAGACTGTTCTATAGTTACAATTAGCTCGTTGCGTATCTCTTCGTCATCTGAGATTACGTCGACAATCTCTCTATCAGACTCTAAGCCAAGGGCTTTCAGAAGAATCGCCAATGGAATTTTGCCTGGAACTGACGGAAACGATACGCGAAGCTCCCCACTTTTCTTTCTCTCAATGGTCACTGGAGCACGAAATCCTCTGGAGGTTGAGAATACCTTGGCAACATGTGTATAGCTTGAGCTCTTGCTGGCTTCATCGATTAGTATTCGGTTTGGCGCCAAATCTTCTTGCGTGACTAGCACACGCTCTGAACCATTAATGATGAAGTACCCGCCGGGGTCCTTTGGATCCTCACAATGCTGTATCAACTCTTCTTCTGACATGCCATGAAGAAGGCATTTCTCACTTCGAAGCATAATTGGCAAGTTGCCAATGTAAATCGGCAGAGTTTCAAGCCGCGTAGTGACTGAGCCCTCCTTGCGGACAGGGGTGCACTCAAGGGAGAGCTTGCTTGCATAAGTTAAGTTTCGAATGCGAGCCTCATTGGGATAGAGTGCATGCTCACTGCCATCAGCCTCCCGAACAGTGGGAGACTCTATGGTTATCCTGCCGAGTTGAACTGTATATCCCTCGACCTTCGGATTGAGCTGAGCAATACTATTGACTACTTCCTGTAGCTCCTCTCTGACGAATCGATTGAACGAATCCAGATGCTGGCCTACCAGTCCGAAATGGTCAAAGAAGGCCTCGATCACTGGCCAGTACTTGTCCTTACCCTTATTGTCCGCCATGTTACCGCA
>JAUWOA010000053.1 GCA_030612365.1 Candidatus Thorarchaeota archaeon | reverse complement strand
TGTGAGATCCAGTCTCTCGCGCGGATATTCGCATCGCTGTACACGATTGGCGGCCCCTCATTTACCCACCGAGAGCCATTCTCTGTCAGCTCTATAATGAAGTCAAGGTACGACTGCTCGGATACTGCGTTGTAGATATCCTCTGCAACATCAGCTACGTAGATTTGGTAATCTGATGGTACCAGCCTATTCGCACTGCCCGCATCGTTGAAAGGCATCGTCGGCGACTGAAGTGGAATAGCCATCAGAAGCACGAGCATCAGAGATGTCAGCAGCAGAGGCTTCATGGTCTTGCCATCTGCACGTACCCACATGAAGGTTAGCATCAGAGCCATCAGAAAACCTAGACCTAAACAGTAATACACGCCTTCGTATCTCCCATAGGAGCACAGCTTGATGCGCTAGAACTGCGCTAGACGGGGACTTTCATGCCGATTAGTGATTATCCATCAGTGCTCGAAATTAAAGATCCGCTTCATGGGTACATAGATCTCTCGAGTGTTGAGAAATCCATACTAGACCTCCGACTCAGTCAGAGGTTGCGCAATATCCGCGGGCCAGCAGGCATTCACTTGGTCTTCCCGGGTGCAGACATGTCAGTAATGGGTCGTCTGCTCGGGGGAATGCACGTCACCAAAGTCTTCTTTGACTCCTTGGACGGCGACTTGGATGAAGTCCAGAGAGCAAGACTGGTTGCAATGCTTCTCACTCTGTCAACAGGACCTTGGAATAACGTCATGACAGAATACTTGACAGTTCGTGGAACCAATAAGCAGAAGCTTGCCAGTTTGATTGCTACGAAATCACCGGTCAAGGATATCATCAAGGATAGTGTGACTTCCATCAGTGAGATAAAGAATATGCTGGAGCGTGGGGTTCCCCTGAAGAGCTTCCGGCTTGATCTCATGAAGTGTCCCATCAATCCCGTATTAATCGACAATCTTGAGCGTGACGCATACTTCGCTGGCGTTGAGTACGCTCAGCTAGAGTACCGGAGATTGTTCGCTGCAACACGGATCGCCAAAAACAAGATTGCGTTGAACAGGAGTTCCCTGCATACCTTCGAGGCGTACCTTTCAGCAGGCGTTAATATGTACGATGCCGTCTATTACCATCGAACAGTGCGCGCCGCAGAACTGATGCTTCTGCGCATACTCGATGGGGCTGGTTCTCAGTTCTTTCTTTCTCCTGACGATGACATTGAACAATTCTTGCTCTATGATGACCTCTCATTCCTTGATGTGCTACTCTCGGTGACTGAGGACGCCACAGAAGAGATGCAGACTGCCGGCAGACTCTACAAGGATTTCCGAAAGCGGTATCTCATCAAGCTGGCAAGCCAAAGAGCGATATCTGATGTCGCTTTCATGAAGAAGATATCCACTCCTGATGGACTCTTTCAGGTAGAGAGCGAGATTGCTGAGGCGGCGGATATCGACCCAAGAAACGTCTACGTTGACTATCCTGATAGACCCTCAGTGACTTACTACCCAGGGAAATACCCCCTCGACGAGTTGGTGTTCTTTGAACGTGGGTCCAAGGGCTATGAGTTCTGGCCAGTCGATGAGGTCAGTTTATTCGCTCGCAGTTTCAATCGCAACCTACGACCTGTGAGAGTCTATACAACACGGGGATACCGTTCCAAGGTGAAGAAAGCCGGGGATGAGCTCTTGGAAAGCGTAGACCTGCCCGGCACTATGTAGAATCCCGCAACACGGTTACGAGTCATCCCATTACAAGACATTGAATCCTCACATCGAGTATCACAGAGCTTGGGGACTGCAATGACCGAATCCTCGATAGAAAAACCCATTAGCCAGATTCGAAGTCATACGGACTTTCTCGTGTTTTCCTTGGGAGCCATCATGCAGATTGCTTCCTCATTTGTAATGGGCATTGGTTTCATATTCATGACGGTGGGGTTCGTGCTTACTTGTTTTGGAGCTGCTGCATCTGCGGGTCGAAGATCCATTGCCAATGCTCGGTTAGGATTGATCCTTGGTATCGTTTTTAGCATCATTGGACTCATGTCTATGTGGGTCCCCCTTCTGGGGATTTCTCTTTATGTGCTTGGCAGAGTCATGATTCTCTTCTATGCAATACCATTAGCCCTTCAGGAAGGCTTTTCACCTTTGACCGAACCATTCCGCCACCTCTCGGGCCCTCGAACTGAGGATGGAGATGCTTACAGCAATGAAGGTGATGATAAGGGCTCTTCTGCCTAGGGCATGTGTAGGGTCCAAGATACCTGCTACGCTGGTCAGTCCTGCGTGATTCAAGGTAACACGAACGACGGACTCATCATCAAATGTCTTAAGAGCAATCTTGTTACATTCATTCTTGCTGAGCTTTGCTATGGTGAGTTGACATGTTCACTTGCAAGAAATGTAGCCAACAGTTGTACATTCAAGCTGCCGAGATTAAGGATAAGATCCTGAAGATGGATGTACAGTGTGTGAATGGGCATAAGAGCGTCAGACGATTAGCCGCACACCAAGCTCAAGAAATGGCTCCAGACCTTTTCAAGAAGCTATTCTTGTGCACCGACTGCGCGTCTTCAATGACACAGCTATCAACCATCCCTCATCATTCTCAGATTGAGAGCACCTTTCTCTGTCCCATTCATGGCCCAGTGAAACGCGAGTTTCCAGCACAGTTTCAGTCCACAGTCGAGATTCTAGGTGCGGATGTGGATAGTTCTGGTTCCATTCTGGACTCCTTCAAGTGTCTTTCCTGTGGTCAGATCTATGCAGTGAGTGGCATCAGGAACCGAAATGGTTTCTTTGAGATGCTCGTGCGGTGTTCAAATGGACATAAGGCAACAAGATACGTTCCTGACAATGTTGAAGAAGGACTACTCAAACAACTGCTGCAAAGAGTCGTGCATTGCGATAGGTGTGGTCTCCCAAGCACCATTACTAGAATTGAGATGAATCGAGAAACTGCCAAAATTCACATATCATGCCCGCTCCACGGATCTGATAGGAAGGAGATTCCTGCTAACCTAGTTGAGATCATGAAACAAGCCGCGAGCGAGATACCTGAAGACGCTGTTATTAGAGCGATGCTTACTTCCAGAGATTGCCACTTTCCTCTCTCGATACGGAGCATTGAAGGTGATGAATCGGGATACAAGTTCAGATGCATTTGTCCAAGTGATAGTCATACAACAATTAGAAACATCCCGCTGACTTGGAGCGATCCCGTAAAAGATCGGGTTGCTGCTGCCCTGATGTCATGCAACGAGTGTGGTCTTCTTACTCACGGGCATGATGCGAAACGACGTAAGAAGAAAGTAGAGTTCAGGGTCGTCTGTCCGATTCATGGCGTGATGCAAAGAGAAGTTCCTCCAGATGTGTTTGATTACATCAAAGAACGCGAGCCAATGATCGATAGACTGCCCTCAATTGTTCGGAGTCTTAGCTGTGAGAAATGCAACATGCCGCTCTTTCTTAGAGACGTTGAAGACAAGAGGGGTCTAATCGAGTTCGATGTTGAATGCAGAAATGGACATAGGACAAAACGATTCTTTGTTCCGGGTCTGCCACAGGAAACACTGGTGAACCTCTACAAACATTTCTACCAGTGTCCTGAATGCTATGGTGCTCTGGATCTGGTGTACGCCGAACCACGAGGGCGGGAGTCGCGGGTAGTGCAGCTTTGTCCTGTGCATGGTAAGTACGTCCTAGAGCTGCCCCATGATCATGCAGAAGCCATGAAAGTCGCTTATGATGAGATACAGGCAGACAAGCTCAAGCCGCCTATCGAGGCTGAGGACCATGAAGAACCGCATATTCTTGAGCCTCTAGGTGAGATGGTTGAAGCTCAGCAAGCAGATGTGCAAGTACTGCGTGGGTGCAATATCGTAGGTGGCAAATTCGATTACAAGGTTAAGGTGAAGAACAACAGTGGCTATGTCGTCACGAATGTCACAGTGAACATAGTCGCCTATCCAAAAGACAGCATGGAACTTGCTGGAGAAGCAGTGAAGACGATATCGCGCATAGAAGTGGGCGGCTTCAGGAGCCCTCAATTCTCGTTCTATCCCACTAAGGACTGCGTTCAAGGCAAAGTTGTAGCCACGGTGTCATTCATCGATTTCCGCGACCAACTACATACTATCCAGGTCGAGCCCTACCTTATTCGATCTGTATGTGACCTGTTGAAACCATCAAAGAAAACGTCAGCAGAATTCGACCTTATCCTGAAAAGCCTAACAATCACTCAACAGGAACAGACTCTGGATTGGAACCCCCGGGTCCTGTTCACCAAGGCAGAGAAGATACTCCCGGCAAAGAACTTTCATATCATCGACAGTGAAGAAACAATCGTTGGAGGCCAATTCATAGGTACAATCCGCGGGTTTGCGAAGGGGAAGTACACAGGCAAGAAGGTCGCAGTCATCTTCCTCATTACTGGTCCTGAAAATGGTCGACATTCGGTTGTGAAGGTCGAAGCGTTAGGTGAGGATATCGCCATGCTGCCAACGACAATCGATGAGCTTGCCGATACGATGGACTCTTGGATTTGCTTGCGATGTGGTGCTCCACTAGAACCAGAACAGGTTGAGGAACTTGGCACACGTAAACCGATTAGGTGCAGGTACTGCTCCCATTCACTGACAATTGCGCTATATCTTCAGTAGTAAGTCGTTCGTTTTTCTGTCTGGGAAACGCATTTTAGGGGCCTGAGCGCTAATCCCCAGTTGGCCGCGGCACGTTTGCAACGGAGAGAATCCTATGTTCACGTGCAAGAAATGCAATGAACCCTTTCATGTCAAATACGCCGATATCCGTGGATCGAAACTACGGATGCGCGTGCAATGTCTCAATGGTCACAGAGAAGATAGGAAAGTTCCTCTTCAGCAAGCCAAAGGCATGCTGGAGGATTTATACAAAGGCCTATGTATCTGTCTGGACTGTGGCAGAACAATGGGCCTTCTCAGTACTGACCTGGGAAAACGCCAGGTTACGTTCGTCTTTGTATGCCCGGAACACGGACCTCAGGAACGGCCCATCCCAATCGGTCATCATTCAGCAGTGTCAGCACTCATTGACATTGAGAAGACCGGGAAATCTGTCGAAGCCGCCTTCATTTGTCCCAGATGTAGCGAAGAGTTCATGGTTCATGAAATTGAAGACAAGAAGGGTGTTCTCGAAATTAAGTCGAAGTGTCCCAATGGGCACAAGGAGATGAGATATCTTCCTCGTAATTCGGATACGAGCATCCTCAAAGGTATCATGCAGAGAGTGCTTATGTGCGATGAATGCGGCCTTCGCTGTTCATTGGAAAAAGTGGAAGTGAAAGGCAGGTACACACGTGTGGAGTTATCTTGTCCCGTTCACGGAAAGGGCAAGAAGAGGATACCTGCTGAGAATGCTAAGCTTCTAAGGGAGATCTCTGGTGAAGCTGAAACAGATGCCATCGTGAAGGATGCTCTTACATGCAGAGATTGCGGACAGCCTCTATCTATCCGCAGCATTGACACTGACAAAAAGGGATACAAGATAAAGTGCAGATGCGCAAAGGGTCACTCCTGTGAAATTGTGCAACCAATTGAGCGAACAACCCAGTCCATAGATGCAATAGTCAATGCAGTGCTCAAATGCGATAAATGCGACCTTCTGACACACATTCTGGAGAAAAACGTTAGCGGAGAAGATGTCACATTAGAGATTGTCTGTCCCATCCATGGAACAATGCGAAAGAGGCTCAAAGTTGGAGTATACAAGCAAATCGAGGAACGAGAACCCGCCGTCGATAGAAGAAAGGCTCTAGAGGAGAGCTTCCGATGCGGCAAATGCAATGCTCCTTTCACAATCCGTAATATCAAGGTTGGGAACGGATTGTTCGAACTCCAAGTAAAGTGCCAGAACGGGCATGAAGGTGTCCGAGTCTATGCACAATGCTTGAATCATGAATTCTTGGTGAAACTATACGGCAGCCTTTACGAGTGTTCAGAGTGTCACGATAAGCTTAGCCTCGTCGAAATCAAGCCTCACGAACGAGAGGGTGAGTCTATCGCAGTACTGACGTGCAGCGAACACGGCGACACTGAGATACAGATTCCAACAGCCAATGAGGCAGCAGTTCGTGATGCGTACTTGGCGACAGCCGACATGGCCCATCTTGATCGTCTTATAGATGAAAAGCTACAGGCGAAGCGCGAGTTCAGCGTGACTTTGGACGCAGAAGCTGATGCTGAAAAGGTCTTTGACGCAGTCAAGAAAGTGATTGAGCAACACGACGTTTGGTTTGTGGGTGAGCGCGGTTTCTCTCAGGTGCTGAAGGAGGCTCTATACTATGGTAAGGCCACCGTCGAGGGAGCAGAGGTTGTTATCATCGGGTCAGTATCAAGTGACGACCAACAGACTAGAATCTCTGTCGCCTCAGAAGATGAAGCCAAGTTCTCAAGTTTATTGGATGATATGCGTGAGAACCTTAGAGACCTACTATTGAGGAGCAAGGCTGTGACTGAACCAGTGCAACCTAGACGGATTGAATGCTCTCACTGCGGCGGAGCACTGGCAAAGCGAGCTTTGCCCGGTGAAACTACAATCTGTCCCCATTGTGCAAGTCCTCTTCATTGGGACTAATTCTTACTGATGCTCTCCAAGACTAATGTGAGGATTCCGAAGACCACTCGATTTCGGTCTTCTCCTTTGCATGAAGGTGTGTGAGAATTCGGTCTATCAGAGAATCCACAAGATCCTCAATCGTCTTTGGTTTGTGCCAAAACGCTGGGCTTGCAGGTATCACTGTGGCTCCAGCTTCCACGACCTGAGCCATATTCCTGATGTGGATTAGGTTAAGGGGGGTTTCTCGAACCAGCAAAACGAGTGGCCTTTTCTCCTTGAGGCTGCAGTCTGCAGTTCTGACAACGAGCGTTTCTGCGTATCCATGGGCAACACCTGCAAGTGTCTTCATAGAACAGGGGGCTATCGCCATGGCATCAAGGTGATAGCTTCCGCTTGCTGGCCCCGCGGAGAGGTCATCGTTATCAAAGACATAGTCTACTTCCTTTGCCAATTCCTTGGGAGTCAACTCCATCTCAAGCTCAAGAGTTTTGGCTCCCCACTTGCTCACGACCAAGCATACCTCATGTCCCAAACCCTTCAAGGCTCTAATCAGTCGGACTCCGTAGATAGTCCCGCTGGCTCCAGTTATGCAGACCAAGATGCGTTTTTTTGCCATTCCTGTAACCTACCTGTGGGAACTATTACTATGAACGAGCTCTCATATGTCCTTTCTGGAATGTCATCATTCACAGTAGGAATGCAAGCAGTAGCGATCCCAAGAACCCTATTAGTGCTACACTTGTCCCAGTCCTTTTGGCGATATTATATGCTTCTGCTATATTCTGTGTCAATGTGTCGAATCCCTTCTCGCCGTAGGTTCGAAGCGCCTTAACCTCTCCGAAACCAAGTCCAATACTGACAGGGAGCATATTCTCCATAGCTTTTGTTATGGCAACAGCCACGCCGCTCAGAACCTCTTCACGTTTCTGTGCGCCAACGGGAGAATAACCCCTGTCGGACATCGCGATTGCGTTGACTACATGTGTATCTGTTGTGACCGCTTCGACATCGTCGATGCCCAAACCCTTGATCATACTGATAATCTCCTCTCGCATGCTGGGTTCCATGTTATTTCCATCGATTGACAACAGGGCCATCTCTCGATCATCGAATTTCATCACAAGAGCAATTATCCCACCAAGTCCTAGACCTTCTTCCTTTGATACATCTGGAGGCACTAATTGATGAATCCCAATTGATACTTTCGAGCTAGGGTTGTTGAAAGTTGTGAACGCTGCACTCGACACAGCGGCGACATACTCTCCAGCCTCCGTTGATCCAGGCATTACTGAATCGGTGTTATCATCAATGCAATTGTGTGCATCGACAATCGCAACGCCTACGATTTTCGGAAGTCTCTTGCGAACCATCCTTGCTGCATCCATACCTACCGCCAGAGCAATGTCATCCGTGTAATCTGGAGCAGCGGTGGTGATTGTCAGAAGGTCGTTTCCCGCGAAGAGTGTCCAAACCTTGAATCTGCCTTCATCAGTCCAATGAGGTCCGGAAATGGTTTCATGAACATTGGTTGTTTCAATGAGTCTATCAATCTCCTTCATTATTCTTCCAAAGTCTTCCTTCGTTGTTAGATTCTGATGATGAGTGCAACTTCCATGGAGTACGAATCCCTGCACCCCGTGAGTTTCTCTAACGTGCTTGATTACTGCGGATGGCAAGCCGCTGCTACCGATGTCTCTGAAAGGTCCTGGATGCACATAGAGTATAACCCCCACTGCAAGAAGATTGCCGGCGTTTCTAAAGACAATCACTTCAAGGGGCATGTCTTGCTCAAATGCAATCTCGTCCATGATTTTCTCGAATGGAGTTGGGTTGTCCATGAGGAGGTCGTGGCCAAATGCCCTGAGGAGTGCTGGGCCGCTAATTCCAAGGTCCCTCTCGAAGGGCTTGCTCACCGACCTGTATATGTAGTGAACCACAGCGGAGCAAAGAACGAATATGCTTGCCATGAATATCGGCCAAGCTGTCGGGTACGCTGGAAGTCCCGTGACTATAGGTGCAATAGATGCGACTGTAATCATCCAAACGATTAGTGGCATCAGTGCCCCGACAAAGTTACGCAGAGGATGGTGGTCACTCATCGCTGTTAGCAAGAATGCGAATAGCATGTATGCCATGGCCAGTCCCAATAGCCACATGCGCCCTTCATAGAAATTCGCACCAAGGACGAAATCTGCAACGCCTCCAAGGAATGCAATGATGAGCCATAGTAACACGCCGTATTGTGCTATGCCTATGGTTCTTCGGCTATCAAGTGGCGATTCAGGTCCTCCTACCATCGCATAGAGCAGCCTAGTGCCCAACAATGCGGGTAGACCAATGAGGAGCAGATATCCAATGAGGATTTGCATCGAGTTTGGATCTAGAAAGAATGCAGTCCTCATGGTTGCGAGCAGAATTGAGAAAAGCAACGCATACACTACGAGCCTACCGACAACCCCTCTGTAGGTCGGCAGCTTCCAGACCTTTGTGTAGAGATGTACCGTTTCCTTGACTTTAGCTTGCTCGCCCAATTCGCAGTTCACCACCGCGCTGGCCATTCCCCTACTGCCTTTCTTATCAACATTCCCAAATCAGGTGGTCGCTTCCTTGCAGCGTTTAAACCATTACATTTATATCGTATACGATAATACCTCGGTATATCGTTTACGATATCGCATACGATATTAGCCATTGAAGGTGACAAGAACGAACAAGCACTCTGGGTGTGCCGACCCTGCAGAATTCCGTCCTCCTCAATCAATTCCAAGAGGAATGATGCGGCATTTCATGCTGCTGTTGCTCAAGACTGATGAGATGACAGGAACGGAGATCAAGCAAGAGTTCGAACGCCGAACAAGAGGTGCTTGGAGTCCCGGCCCGGGATCTGTGTATCCCAATCTGGCGGAGCTGGAAACGTGCGGTCTAGTGGAGAAGGTTGAGGTTCAGGGACGAAGAACCCCTTACCGTTTAACTGAGGCTGGCAGAATGCATGTTAAGATGCTCATGAAGCGCCTACCCCCTGAACCCAAGATGCGAATGATTTCGATGTTATGGTTCTCGTTCATGAGTCCGACCAATCGAGCGCGGCACCTAGTCCATAATATGGCGTTTAGTACGGATGCATTGATGGAAATAGGGGCTTCGCTTTCAAAGAAGGAGAAGAAGTCACTCCTGACAGAGATCAAAGAGGTCCGTGACAAATTAACAAAGATAACGAAGATGTTGGAGAAGAGTGACTAAACCAATGACCAGCAAATCAACAACTAAATACAAGAGTGCTACGCGTTATATGATGGGGGGCCTACTCAAGAATCCCGGGTCTATAGCTGTGGCAACTCTCTTCACAGTGATATCGATATTACTTCTAGTTCTGCCAGCTATGATTATTGGGCTTGCGATTGATGAGCTTACAGTTGCAGGGTTCACCGATCAGTTCACATTCTATGTATGGCTCATTGTGGGACTTACTGCAGTCTACATGGTCCTCTACTTCGGCGTAGGCTATGTATGGGCTATCGTCGCTCTTAGATGGGAACGAGATGCAAGACAGGAGTTCTTTGAATCTCTTCAGGAGTTCAGCATGACTTTCCATGATGAGGTTGATAGCAAGCGACTACTCTCAGTAGCAATGCAAGATATTACTTGGGTCCGCATGTCCCTGAATCCGGCTATGCGTAACATCATTGGCGGACTGACTTCCTTCGTAATCACGGCTATCTTCCTTTCCGTTATTGATTTGACCCCGGGATTGCTTGGTCTTGTGACCATCTCTGGAATTGCCATTCCCATGTTCACGGTAATCATGTTGATTGGAACGCCACTCTATCTTGTTTATGCTTACAAATACGCTAATGCGGTTGAGCCTGTGCGCAGAAAACGATCTGAGGGCATGGAACGTCTCACCTCAATCTCACAAGGTGTGTTTCAGGGGATAGAGGTTGTAAGAGCATTTGGCGCAGAAACCCGAGAAGAGGAGAAATTCCGGCACGCAAGCAAGGAATACGAAGAACTCCAAGCCCAAGAGGGACGTTTAGCGGCCTTTTACGTACCAGCTCTGATACTTGTTGGTGTGACTGCAGTTGCATTCTTCTACGGTGGATTTGCAGTCCTATCAGGAGTTTTGACTATTGGCAATTTAATGCAGGTGCTCACACTTCTAGTTTCCCTAGAGTTTCTCAACTTTCATTTCCCGCGAATGTTGCTGATGCTTCGCGGCGGTCACGTAAATTCACAGAGAATTGTCGACATCTTGAACTGGGAAGATCCGATGGTTGAACCAGCGGAAGAAATCCTGGACGTCGATTGGGCAGGGGAAATCGTCTTCGACAATGTTAGTTTCAAATATAGTTCAAACAACAGTCACAATGAACACTATGCGCTCAGGGACTTCAGCATACGGATTCCTGGTGGGTCAAGAGTTGCCCTTGTTGGTGGGCCAGGTGGAGGTAAGAGTACAATCCTCAAGCTATTGCTGAGATTGTACGATCCCACTGAAGGCAAGGTTTGCGTAGGCGGAGTAAACCTTCGAGATGTGAGAACCACTACAGTTCGGGATATGGTTGGCTCCGTTGAGCAAGACATCTTTCTGTTTAGGATGAGCGTTCGAGACAACATCTCATTTGGAAGAAAAAATGCAACCAGAAACGAGGTCGTTGAGGCAGCCACGAGGGCTCAAGCTGATGAGTTCATAATCGAGCTTCCTGAAGGATATGATTCTATGGTGGGAGAGCGTGGCATGACTCTAAGTGGCGGCCAGCGACAACGTCTGGCAATAGCTCGTGCGATAATCCAAGATCCAAAGATTCTGTTGCTCGACGACTCGGTGAGTGCAGTCGATGCTCAGACAGAGTTCTTGATGAGGAAAGCATTGGATGAGGTTATGGTCGGACGAACTAGCATTACTGTAACACAGAGGCTTCGCACGCTAATGGAGTCAGATATGGTAATCATCGTTGACAAGGGACGTCTTGTGGCTGCTGGGTGTCACGATGATCTGCTCCAAACTTGCGAGCACTATAGACATATATTCATTCGCTTACCGGGTGCTAAGAGCCTTCTCAAGGGCGTACCAACACAAGGGGGTGCTGCCTAATGGGAATGCATCCAAGAGGTGGGCCTAGACGCCTATCAGGTAAACATGAGAAGCGTAGTCGTCCTATTCAGCTCCTTCTACGGCGTATGTTTGGCTATCTTGGACCATTCAAGCGCATTATGGCGGTGGGAGCTGTATTCGCCATTATTGGAACATTAGTGGCAGTGTTCGAACCGCTTGTCCTCACAATGGGGATTGATGTTGTGCTTGGCGCTGAAGGCACAATCGACGCGTTGTTCCTCTTGGTTGTTCTATATGTGGCACTCAAGGTCACCTCTTGGACCCTGAGAAGCATCAACACTTGGATTCTTGCCGGCGCCCAAGCTGGTTTTGTACAGAGAGTTCAATCAGATGTCTATGGCCATCTCGTCAACGCGGACTTGTCGTATCATAAGTCGGAGCAGAGTGGGAATGTGACATCTAGAGTAACTACCGATACAGTTTCGTTGACAACTGGTGTCCAGGTGATGATTGATTTCGCAAGTCAAATACTGATGATTGTATCTTCACTTTATCTTCTATGGTCTGCGTCCGCACAGCTGGCCTTGACATCGTTGATCGTTGTGCCTGGTGTTTTATTCATCATGATTCTTTTTGGGACTGTCGGCCAGAGGATTATGCTCGCCTCGCAGAGAGCTTATGGCAAGGTTTCAGGTCAAATAGCTGAGGATCTTAGTGGAGTTCACATCGCGAAATCCTTCAATCGTGAGGACGAAATAGCCGCGGATATGTCTGAGCTTAATCAGAAGGCCTACCATCATGGTATGAGATTCATGGCACTGATGAGCCTGATGCAGCCTTTAGTCAGATCCATTGGCCAATTCGCAATAGCAGCTGTCCTCTTTGTGGGCGGCAGTCTCGCTGTTGGTACCCTTCCGGCCTTGACTATTGGTGAGGTCTTTCTAGGTATTATTCTCATTGGACGCTTCATGTGGCCGCTCCTTGGCTTAGCTATGGGTGGCACCCAGATCCAAGCCTCACTCGCCGCAATGGACCGAATCTCAGACGTCATTGACTCTAAGCGTGCCATAGCTGATTTGCCAGATGCCGAAATCCTTGCGGATGAAAGCGATGGTATCACCTTTGAGAACATCACTTTTTCTTATGTGCCTGATACCCCCGTGCTCAAGGCCGTTGATTTCACGATTAATCCGGGTGAGATGGTTGCTGTGGTAGGGCACACCGGAGCTGGAAAGACAACTCTAGCTGCTTTGATCAACAGGTTTTACGATCCTCAAGAGGGACGGATTCTCATAGGGCGCCACGACCTTCGCAAGGTGACTCTGGAATCGCTCCATAATGCAGTATCGTTGATACCACAAGAACCGTACCTCTTTGATGGTACCATTATGGAGAACATCAGATATGGTCGACCTGAAGCAACCGACGAAGAAATCCATGAACTTTGCAGGATTATTGGTGCGAACGAATTCATTGAAGTCTTGGCTGACGGCTACGACACACTTGTTCTAGAGACTGGGAAGAACCTCAGTGCTGGTCAGAGACAGATGATTACAATAGCTCGGACGATGTTGGCCAATCCTCGCATATTGATTCTTGATGAAGCTACATCTCGGCTTGATGCATACAGCGAGGCGTTGGTTCAAGACGCACAGGCGTTGCTTTTCGCAGACCGAACAACAGTAGTCATTGCACACCGACTCACGACTATTGCAGACGCATCTCGCATTCTTGTCTTTGATCACGGAGAACTCATAGAGGCGGGTTCGCACGAGGAGTTGCTTGCTCGCGGAGGTGTCTTCAAAGCTTTGTACGACACGTACTATGCACACCAAGGCGTTGAGGAACTGACAGAAGAAGTTGCAGAAGTGGCGCGTGAAGAGGTTTCTCGCACAACCAAAGAAGTAGATTCAAAGGAAATGCAGATGTTCAAGCACATGCTCAAGAGTGGCGATCCAACTCCCGAGCTTATGAAGAAAATGATGGAACGAATTCCTCCTGAAACCCTGAGGAAGATGATGTCTGATAGTTCCGATATTTCTCCTGAGATG
>JAUWOA010000004.1 GCA_030612365.1 Candidatus Thorarchaeota archaeon | reverse complement strand
TCCGTTTGCTGACTACTTCACAGACCCGGAGAAGGCACGCAAGGGCGTCATGATGGTCTTCAAGAAGGGAGAGGTCCGCGACTACGAGCTGGTCATGAAGGCCCGCGACGGGACTGAAACCATTGTCGCCTACAATGCGTCGCTCTACAGGGGCCAGACAGGAGAAGTGATAGCCGCCTTTGCCGCAGCTCGTGACATCACCGATTTGAAGCGTTCTGAAGCTGAAGTACGATTAGAAAGAGATAGAGTCAAGGTAAGCATACAGAATCTTGTTGATATGCAAGACAAACTTATCCGGTCTGAGCGTTTTGCGGCTATAGGAGAAGCTGCAGCTTATCTCTCACATGAAATCAGAAATCCCCTAATGGTCATTGGTGGACTGGCTGGCCTGATAGAAGAGTCCCTTTCCGATAATGATTCCAACCGCGTGAATTTGGAAGTCATACAGAGGGAAATTAGACGCTTGGAATCGATGCTGACGAATGTTACTGATTTCACGCGCTCATCTAGACTCAAAAGAGAGCTACTAAACATAAATTCAACAATCAGGAATGCAATGGCACTCATGGAAAACGACTTGCAGAATAGGAAAATCAACCATGAACAGTCTTTGGATAGTGATCTACCTATCATATCCTTCGATCCAGAGCAGATCAAACAGGTGCTAATCAATCTCTTGAAGAACGCCGCAGAAGCCATGCCCGATGGCGGCAAGCTTGTCATTTCATCTTGGCGTAAGGAGGGATATGTTAAGGTTTCATTTGCTGACAGTGGCGTTGGCATGTCGACCAAAATCGCTGAGAAAATATTCAATCCTTTCTTCACGACCAAGAAGAAGGGGACTGGATTGGGGCTTGCAGTTTCTCGAAGAATCATGGAAGATCATGGCGGCGATATTTCTCTTCAAAGTGAGAAAGGAAAGGGAACCCGGGCAGTCATCTCGTTCCCAATTGATGTGGTAGAAAATGAGTGTAACTGACGCTTGAGCACAAGATGCCTTTAGCATTCTCAAGGCAGGGAAGAACACGCAGTATATGTTCGGCGGAGTGACGATGAACAGATAGTGGCAGAGGGGTTTCCTACCCCTCCTGCTATTCATATATGCTGTGTGTCCATGATACTGTAGTAGCGCCTTCCCGACATCGGACCCGCAATTGTCAATTGCTTCTTGTGTCCACAACTTGATGATTCAGGCCGCCTTACTGCCAGGAGGTACGCCTTCGATTGTCACAGGAATCCAGCGACCAAGTTCGTCAGCCTTCTCAACAGCCAGAATCATTCCCTTGCTCTCGATGCCGCCAATCTTCTTCGATTCGAGATTCGTTAAGAACAACGCAGTCAAACCCTTGAGATCTTCAGGCTTGTACTGATCCGCGAGTCCTGTAACAATGACCCTTACCTCAGACCCGAGATCAACTTTGAGCTCTAGCAGCTTCTTTGTCTTAGGCACCTTGGTTGCATCCAGTATTTTCCCTGCGCGTATATCCATTCGCTTGAAATCATCAAACGACACCAACTCCTCTTCCACTTCCGTTTCACCTCGTTCAGCCGCTTCAGCAGCCTTCACTCTTTTTGAGATTGATTCTTTGAGGTCAGCCAATACCTTGTCATCTATCTTTGAGATAACTGGAACCGGCGTGCCCAGCTTGGCACCGACCTGCGGAGGCTTAAGTGCCTCTTCGAGCGGTACCTCATGGACCTTAGAGCCTTCAAGCCCCAACTGGCTCCAAATCTTCTCAGCCACAGTCGGCATGATTGGTTCAATAAGAATTGCGAGGGCTTTGGCAAGGGCGATAGCATTGTAGAGAATCACACCTGCTTTGTCTTTGTCTGTCTTCACCGACTTCCAAGGTGCATTCGATTGGAAGTACTCATTACCAACTGATGCGAGACGCAAGATTGCATCACTCACCTTCTTGAGCTCATACTCATTTGTAGCAGAGATGATGGTTTCGATTGTCTTTTCTATTTCCTTCCTCAGGTTCGGGTCGAGCTCTCCTTTCGGGACTTCGCCAAAGTGCTTCTTGGTGAAGTGAAGACCCCTGTAGATGAAGTTGCCAAAGGTCGCCACTAGCTCGTTATTCACCTTGTCTGCCAAGTTCTGCCAAGAGAAATCCAAATCCTTTGTTTGCGAAGTGCCTGACACCATGAAGTAGCGGAGATAATCCGGATCGAGCCCCTTGTCTAGATAATCCTCTTTTATCCAGACGACATAGCCCCTACCCCTGCTGAAGTTGTGACCTTCAATCTTGAGCATTCCAGACGCCACTATGGCATCGGGTAAGTTGTAGCCACTGCCCTTCAACATGGCGGGCCAGAAGATGCAGTGATGGTACACGATATCCTGACCGATGTAGTGAACAAGGCGACCGTTTCCTGGCTTCCAGTATTTTTCCCATTCCTTGGGCTTGCCAATCTTCTTGGACCAGATTTCAGTGCCCGACATGTAACCGATTGGCGCATCCACCCAAACGTAGAGAGTTAGACTTTCATCACCAGGAAACTTGAATCCCCAGTTCAAATCACGTGTTATGCACCAGTCCCTGAGCCCTTCCTTAACCCAGCCCAGAGCGTAGTTCCGAGCATTCTTGGTGCCATCCATGTTGGTGAGGAAGTCTTTCAGGAAGTCCTCAAACGCACTCAATTTGAAGTAGTAGTGTTCACGCGTCACAGGTCGAGTGGGAGAGTCACAGATTGCACACCGTGGATTGAGTATTTCTCCAGGCTCCAAGTACCGACCACAGCCTTGATCGCACTCGTCGCCTCTGGCGTCCGCACCACAGTGTGGGCATGTACCCCGTACGAATCGGTCCGGCAGAGACCTGCCGCATTGGTCGCAGAAGGGTGACTCCAAGTCCTTGGCGTAGATATGGCCATTCTCCTGGAGAGCTGAAACCAGTTGGCGGGTCCTGTGGCGGTTTTCCGGGTCGTTGGTCGTGGAGTAATTGTCGAACTCTATTCCCAAGCGGGGGAAGGTCTCAAGGTAGTGCTTGTGATACTTCTCGTAGACCTCTTTTGGCGAAACTCCTAGTTTCTCAGCTGTGGTGACCACCGGAGTCCCGTGCGTGTCAGACCCGCATATGAAAACAACCTCAGTCTGCATTTTCTTCAGAAGTCTAACAAACACGTCAGCAGGAACATAGGTGCGAAGATGACCTATGTGCATCTCCCCGCTGGCATAGGGAAGACCACATGTTACCAGAACGGGGTCTTTACTTGGATACTTATTCATCGTTTGTCACACTCCTGGTCCACAGCAGGCAGTTAACTCACCTAGATAACGCTTGAGAATTGTGCTAAATGAATCATGGGCGTAAGCCCAATCGGCGGCACATCTTGCCACCTCTCTTGGAACACGTGTTCTAGTGAATTTTATTGTGAGTTTTTTTCCCGCCTGAAACTGTAAACTATCAGCAATGCGCGGTGGAGGGATATAACTCTAACGGCAGAATGAGCTAACGCCAAGAAAATTGTTGGAAAGGTGTGAGGGCGGGAATTGAGCATTCCGCCCCCACGGTTTCTCTATCTCTTTTGCCGGGAGTGCACAGGAGACAGCGAATGTAGACCTCATGTAAAATGAGGATCGTAATGCATCTACGAACTCGCGTAAAGATAACGCAGGCTCATGGCGTCCGAGTCGGTAGGCTCGCGATCGCTATCAAGCAGTCCGTAAAGCGTGTGAAGAACTTCTGCATTCTTCTGGAGGGTTGAGGTCGGTCGAGTTTGAGTGGTCATCATTCGTTTCTCCTTTATTCGCTTTCCATGGTACAACTCATATTTATTCAGTTTTTGTGGTACAACTGACGTCAAGTGCGTATGGAAAGATAATAAGGCTATGTGCAATGTCGATACTTCGTTGGTAATATCAGGGTGATACGGAGGTATCACTTGGAAAGCACATTCTCAAACCTAGGGCAGAAGCAAGAATAGAGCACTCTGCAAGGGGTATCAAAGGCGGTTCCATACGCAAAGAAGGGGAGAGGGGGTCACTCCGTTTTAGATGAAATCAGGTGACCGAATGAGATTCTATCGTTGAGTTCGGCTAGAGGTCAGCGGATTCACTATTAGCAGATTCAACGTTGTCTTTCAGGAAACCGGGATATTCCTCCTCAGGATCGATACTCTCTAGGATGCCATTTTCAATTGCATCGATGATCTGCTGGTAGATATTCCCTTCTTGAATCCCGCACATGGCCATGCCATCAGCAAGCGAATCCAGTCCGAATCCATCTTGAGGAGGATACGCCTTAAGGTATGTCTGAAGACACTTCTGATTTCGTGGGTAGGGGACATCTTTCTTGACCCTGTATTGGCGAAGCAGAGCACCATCCATGACGTCATCGAAAAGATAGTCAAACAACCCTTGGGTTGCATCATCTATGACTGCCCGGGGTGCGGCCGCCATGGTTTCGTCGAACATTGCGCCGACGGATCGGGCAAACCCGACCATCCGGTCCTCCAGAGTCATTGTGGGTCTCGCACCGACTATGAAGGCACATAGTAGATTCCTTGTGGGAACAATGCTAATGATGTCCGATATTGGAACAACGTTGAATTCCCAGTGTTGTTTCTCCACCTCGAACTCAGCCCTGAAATGAGTTATTGCTGTGATGAAGGCGGACATCATCCCCTCGTCAAACCCGCCTTTCAGAATCTTAGAGTATACAGCTATGCCGCTTACCTTGTGGATAACTATAATCCCGAGGATTCCACGTATGTCCTCGAACCGACGCTTTACAGCAAGTATCGCAAGGTCTTTCTTCCTCCTGTTGGTCCGATACATGCGTCGGCCAATGACGAGAGAAACAAGAGCAACAATGACAAAGGCAACCTGAGGCACAACGGTCTGGACAAATATCTGCACTTCATAACCTGGAGGCATGTATTCGTGGACGTTAACCAGAAGTCCCTGATTCACAACCTGGTAATTTTCTTTTGATACGGAAATCTTGATGCTGTATAGTTGATTGCCTGTCCATGGCACCCGAGTCTGGGATATCGCTGCTTTGTAGGTGCCGTTTGAATCTGGATCCTCTGTCATCAAACCGAGGTACAGTTCTACGTCGCCTTGTGTAATTGTATAATTGACAAAAGCGCCCGAAACCGGCTTGCCGGTGTCATCCATAAGGGTGAGGTTAAAGGTAAGGTCTGAAGTGATAATCCAAGATGGAGCGGCCATTTCAATCGTCAACGGGATTCTGTTAACTTGGAACGCGACTGGCTGATTGATCATCTGATAGCCGTACTTCGCAAAGATCACGTTGAAAGAAAACGTTCCAGTTTGATTCGCCTCAATGGTGATGCTGTAGTTGCCGTTCCCGATTGGAGTGAATGACACCCAATCCGGGTCAATACCTGAAAAGCTAACGTTTGCATCAACAACCCCGACTCCGCCTTCAATGTGATAGGTGAAAACATAGCTGGAGATATTGCCGATGTAGACCGTCGACGGGATGACTGGCACATCAAGGAGAGTTGGATTTTCAGTAACGAACAAGACGAATTGAACAGATCCTGTTTGATGATTCGCTTTCTGAGCAGTAATAGTTAGTTCCCATCGTCCCAGCTCATCAGCTTCAATTCGTAGGATGTAACCGTCATTATGGGGTTCGACAGTCCAATTCAATGCTTCAATAGACGTAAACTCAACTTGGATTGAGGCCGAACTGATGTTGAAGCCTTCCAATGAATTCTCATAATACATCTCAATTTCATAGACAGTCCCAAACACAACCGAAGCAGATGAACTACCTGAGGCTGTGTACAGGTCGGTATCGATTAGCCTCACGGATAAAGTGACTGGCTGATTGATCATCTGATAACCGTATTTCGTAAAGATCACGTTAAAAGAAAAGGTTCCAGTTTGATTCGCCTCAAAGGTGATATTGTAGTTGCCAGCCCCGATTGGGGTGAATGATACCCAATCTGGATTAATGCCTGAAAAATTAACGTCGGCATCAACAACCCCCGCTCCGCCTTCAATGCGATACGTGAAAACATAGCTGGAGATATCATCGATGTAGACCGACGGAGGGATGACTGGGACATCAAGGGAGGTCGGGTTTTCAGTAACGAACAAGATGAATTGAATCACACCTTTTTGATGCAACGCTTTCTGAGCAGTAATAGTTAGTTCCCATCGTCCCAGCTCATAAGCTTCAATTCGCAAGATGTAGCCGTCACCATAGGGTTCGATAGTCCAATTCAATGTCTCATTTGACGTGAACTCGACTTGGATTGAAGCCAAACTGATGTTGAGGCCATCCTGTGTATTCACATAATACAAATCAAGCTCGTAGATGGTTTCAAACACAGTCGAAGCAGATGAATTACCTGAAGCAGTATACAGATCGGTCGCGATAGGCGCCACGGATAGAGTGAAGCGCTCAATCTGTGTTTGGTAATTCGTGATATTGGCGCTTACTAGAATCGTGAAGTCATCTGACTCAAGCGGGGTTAGTACGAGAGAATAGACGCCTTCACCCTCATCGATTGTCGTACCGGCTGTCACACCACCTTCAGGGCTGACACTAGTCATTGTGATGTTCGCATTCTCGATTCCATAACCTGTGCTGTTCGAGTACCGTACTGCCAAGCGGAAGTCTTGACCAAACGGGATAAGACCGACAGTTCCGTTCAGTATCTCCAAGCCAGTCGAAATCTCTCCGACGTATAGAAGCAGTGTTGCTCCTGCAGCTTCGTAGAAGTCAGCTTCGGCAGTTATCGTTGTCTGATATGTGCCAGATAGTTGAGATGTGAAAGAGATCGAGTAGTTGCCGAATCCCAGATCAGTGAACGAGCCCCAATTGACTATCAGTCCGCCCGTTGGTCCGGATACGACCACATCAACAATTGATGCACCCTCCAAGTAGTTGCCATATCTGTCCTCAAAGTGAAATTCGCATACATAGGTGTCAAAGAGACCAGCATCCACTGCGAGGTCATAGATGATGAGTTCATTATCTGTGTAGGTAACTTCCACTATAAAGATACAAGATGCACTATCAAAGAAGTCCCAACTTGCCTCCACAAGAACTGAAGAATTACCTGGACCAACCAATGATGTATCAAATGGAGTAGTCGGTTCCCAGTAGAGGTGGATGTTGTTTGGCTGGAGTTCCTTTGTGCTTCCAGACCAATTAGCCAGAATGGTTGCAGATGGATCCATTAGATATTCGCCATTCTCAGCATCACGATAGTAGACGTAATTCATCACTGTTGAGCCGCTTTCAGTCACGATATGGCTCTCTAGTGCAATCAGCTCAGCCACATGGTGAACCTCGAATACTGCAATGTCGTAAGCAACCTCCGTCCCATTTGTCCACAAGACCTCTACGCTCCACACCCCTGCAGTTGTATTCAATGAATCAAGTTCAAGTGTAGAACTGAAAATCTCACCATCTTCCCCACCATTTAGAGTTTCATCGAACCAGAACGTACCATTGGGTAGGATCCAAGACACATTCACCAAGTCAAAGCTTTCGGGAGTTGTTAACGGAGTTCCTATTTCAATCAGGGCCCGTGTCTTGTTACCGCTTCGATAGAGAGTTTCATTCAGCCAGTCATCATCATCATCTATCTGCGGAGTTAATGACTTAGCATAATTGGGTGACTGGAGCATGAATTTCCACCATCCAAGTAGGTCCAGTAGATGCCCCGGTACATCAAAGAAACCCAAGCCCAAAGAACACTGAGAAGTCACGTCAGAGAGAAACGGATCAAGCACTGTTGCATTCTCCCAATCTATAGGATACGCCACCCTCAAGCTAGGATTCTCATAGTCGCCAAGGAATCCGATGTAAGTGAATAATGTTAGGTCCGGACTGAGTCCAAACTGCGTAGTATACGCAACTCCTTCATGTGAGATATCGGTTTCCGAGTTGGAGTTAGTAAACCTGTGCGAAAGCAAACGGGTCTTGTAGTCAAAGGAGACACTAGTGTTCGAGGAGAGAACAACCGATACCGGATTTATCTGCCAGTAGCTCTCATTGGTGATGACTGCGCTTCCAGAGCCAGAAGTGCCCGTAACTGCGACGGCTTCAGTCCCCCTTGTGAATTCTAGATCTACCTGTGAAGGAGTAGGTGGGGTTGCCTTAATGAATGAAACATCATCTAGGTATGCGGTAATATATGCGGCGTTACCTATGCCATCAGGAGCGCCATCGGTGTCGTAATCCCACCTTTTGTCAAGAACCAGAGTTTCATCAATCACCAAGCCGATCTCAAAATCAAAAGCGCCAGAAATCCCAGCCACGGTAATGGGCAGCTCCCCGGAGCTCTCCCAGACTCCCCTCCTATCTAGTGTGAGAAGACTCATGTTCCATATGGGGTTACCATCAGCGAACACCGTGATGGAGCAGTTCCCTGTGATTGGATAAGTTGTATTCTTGTCAATAGGACCTCTCAAATAGAAGTAATCGAAACTGAGAATAAAATCTTCAGTATAAGGTGCATTATCAACAAACTGCGTCCAGAGAATCCTCGTGTCTTGGTAATGTCCGTGTTCATTCTGTCCTACTTTTCCGCCCCAATTGTCTGCTGTGATATAGCTGCGTCCTGTCGAATCGAATGCTGCCATCTGCACCTGGTTTACGTTTGTGTTATTACTGTAGACATCCCATCCAAGGGGATGATACGCAACTGTGCCGTTCGGGTTCACGTTGATGCCTGAAACGCCCTCTTCGAAGGTGCCGTTTATTGCGTATACCTTCGTGAGATTCCAAATGCTCACTTCAGCTTCGCTCGCAACCCAATTGTGTACTTCATCCAGAGGTAAGTCATAGGCGAGATTGCTCATTGTGTCAGTGCGTGCGCTGATGTTCCCGGATGAAGCATATCCACTTTGCTCAACAATTGCAGGGTCAAGAACTCCAGTGATTGGTTCCTCTGATGAAGAGAATGCCCTGTAAGGTGTGAATTCAATGTCATCGTCGTGGTTTCTGAATGGACTTGGAAAATCACCGATGAAAGGAGGCTCAACTGGGCTTTGCTTGGGTGATAGGTCGCCACTGTTATGGCGTGCAATGTTTTGATTGCCAAGCGACCCAAATAGGATTACTTGGCCAATTAGAACCAACAAGAGAGCCGCAGCGGGCCGCCAATTCCCTCGCATCTTATTCACCTTGCAAGCTTGCCCCGAAGCATGATTCAATACACAACGTTTGATACAGCTTCTGTGCATAGCAAATGCATTAGCAGGTACGGGCATCATTTTCTGCCAATGCAATCTGAAGCTATTTTCACTTGGGGCGGAACCTTTTAAGGATATTTTTGGGGGATGCTCATACCTAGCAACATGACGGAAACATGGTTACCGGCATTTTACTGCCCGAATGGAAGATATCTAATTACCATTTGTCGCAACTTGACCTTGCGCGATCACGTCATGCTTGTGGATGCTCTCCTGAGATATCGCTTCTGCAAACATCTCCAGGTCCCTATCCTTGAACGCATCTCCCGCATGCTGGAGCATATTGCGGCATAGATCCTCAACGAATTGTGGATTGTCATACATCTCTTTGGTTACATGCATCTCATCGCCTAGCTTAAGGAGGGAGTATGTCTTGCTCGAGAAGGACTTCTCGATCACCTCAATCATCTGCCCGAAGCTGGGTATCTGATTGGTTTCGCCAACGACACGCAATGCTCCAAGGGCTCTTTGCATGTGGGTAATCCCTTTGTTGTTGGCCATGCAGTGTGGACACACAGTGTTGCCAATGACCTTAACCTCCACACTATGAATATACGGGCGTTCTATTTCCTTTGTTGTAACCACTGACACTTCGCAGACCTCCCATGTTCTCTTCTTCGAAACCGGTGTCTTGCTTGCATAGCCGAACTCAAAATCGAATCTGATCTCGCTGCGGCTAAAGCTGTGCTTCTTGGCCAGAGCCTCTAGGTAGCGTATATGAGCCTCCTCAACTGACTTGTAAACGCTGAATTCATCACTGATTACTTCAGTCATGGTTTCAATCAGCCGCGACATGTGGATGCCCTTATACATGGCAGGGAGGTCAATAGTGATTTCGACCTTCGGAATCAAGTGATGCCGAACACCGCTTCTATCAATGATGACGAAAGTCTTCAGATTCCGTACTCCAACCTTGTTGAGCTGGATATTGTGCTTCGGTTGTTCGTCTTGTGTATCTACAACCATCGTTCTTCACCACTTCAAGTTCCGATCATCCATGACTGTCTTCATAGCAGCCAAAGGTTCCAACATTCTCGCCAATGCAGACCTTCAGTCTGTAGCCATCTGGGAATTCTAAATGCTGGTATATGTGTTCTGCAAGCAGTTCTGCAGTAGTCGCTGTAGCTGGCAAGACTACACAATCCTCCGCAGGAAAGACATACTTCTTGCCGCCAACCGCTACATTGATGGAGTCATCTGTTTCGTGAACTTGAACCGTGCGGGACTTACCTGGTAACAGCACCTTATGGTCCAGTTGCTTGCACACCTCAAGAGCCTTCTTTTTCACGTCACGGAAATCGATGACCATTCCATACTTGTTGAGTGCGCCTTCTATGATTATCTCGACAGTGTAGTTGTGACCGTGAAGATTTTCACAACCATCGCTTCCAAGAACGAAGTGTGACGAACTGAAGTGAAGCTTCTGGTCGCTAACACGAATGCTAAACATGGGAGTAACTCCAGATACTGTCCCCGTTACAATCTCGTCCTCATGTAAAACTGTCGGAAGAAACCCCTGCAGTGTGCATTGCCAAACTATGAGCCCCTCTGGCGCTCGAAGGACTCAATTAGTTCACCCACAGTTGTCGCTTGCTTGGCACTCTTGTCTTCTCTCCACTTGCCTGTGAAACGCGGGAAACGTATGGCAAGACCTCCGCCGCTCATTCGATCCTTTCCAGCCAAGTGTGTTTGGCTTACAGTGAGCTCATCGCCAAGAACCTCAATGACCTCAACAGGCTCAAACCAGACATCAGCTTTAACATCTGAAAGGACCTTGGGGTTTTGTCGTTCCAATACGTGTGTTTCCAAGCGGCTCTTGAACTCCTCAAGCATCTCATCTGTGAAACCGGTTCCAATCTTGCAGACAGTGGGAAATGTGTCAGTTTCTTCGTCATAGGCGGAAGCGAGTATCGCCCCATAGAGCCCAGTCCGTTTCCCTCTTCCGTGAATCGCCCCTACAATAACTAGGTCAACGGAATCAGACATTCCATCCTTATAGGATGCCTTCAGCTTAATCCAAAGCCAGCTTCGAGACCCTGCTTTGTAGCCTGATTTCTCATGAACAGCTTTCGCGATTACTCCTTCATACCCCGAGTTGATGGCCTCCATGAATATCGCATCAAGGCGTTCTGGATCTTCAGTGACCTCTCCAATCGTTAAAGACACTCTATCAACCGTCGTGACTATCTTATCCAAGAGTTTGCGACGTTTCAACATGGGAATCGAAGACACATCTTCTCCGTTGAGAAAAAGGATATCAAAGAAGAATAATGCAACCGGAACTTCTTGGCTCATAGCTTTGATATCTGTCTTCCTTCTTCTGCGCATGAGTTCTTGGAACGGTCGCATCTTCCCTGTGGACGAATCAACTGCGACGATTTCGCCCTCAATAACGCAGGTTTCAGCTTTGATGTTCTTGCGTACAAGTTCAGCTACGTCAGGATATTGTGTGGTGATTTTCTCTTGTCTTCGAGAGAAGAGCACAACCTCGTCACCGTCCTTGTGAACTTGAACACGTTCACCATCGTATTTGTACTCAACGAGAGCTTTTGCTCCGACTTTCTGAAGTATCTCCGTTGCGTCTGAGAGCTTCTTGGCTGCCATCATCCGGATTGGCGTTCCAACCCTCGCTTTGATTGTCTTCACAGCGGCAAGTCCGTCGGTCGCAAGTACACGTGCGACGCGGCCAAGATCACTGCACACATTGAATGCATGCTCAAGTTCAGCTCTGGCATCTCGGTCGCCTGTGAAAGCAGTTGAGAGAGCATCAAGAATGCTCATGGACGCAAGACCCAAACGAAGGCGTCCAGTTACTGTTCGCAGGAGATACTTTGCCTCAATAGGTTTCGCGTCCGTGAGCAATCCGGATAGTTTCGCAATCTTCACCCTGTTGCTCCCTCGCCCTGACATCCTAGAGATTGCGTCCAAGGTCCGAAAAACGGAATTGACGGTGAGCTCCTCTGCGAAGAGCGAGGATTGCACACTCCCCTCAAGAAGAGCATCAGCAGCGGCACCTATGTCCCCAGTTTCGTTGAGCTTATCTTCAACAGTGCTCTCAGAAACCGATGCGGCACTGGCAATAACCTGGACCGCCATCTTTTCGGCAATCCCAATTTCCGGCTGCTCCATCCAGTCTGGATGCAGCTTCGCGACGCTGAGGGCAATAAGTTCACTGACCTCTTCTGGGCTAGCCTCTTTCAGGAGTTCTGCAAAAATGTCGATTTTCGCAAGAGAACCCGAAGTAGACTCAACAAGCTCGAATGCTTGGGCGACACGTTCGTAGAGCACGTCCAGATGACCCCTGATAATCAATCGGACACCGTATGCTTTATAAACACAGCCAGAGGGACTGCCGAAATTGACAACTAGATGCGGTGATTGTTAATTGGGTAACATCAGACCTAAATACATCAAGGGTGCAGCGAGGCGTCTTCTCCATTGGTATCCAGACGAGTTCACGGATGATTTTGAAACCAACAAGAGACTCGTTCAACAGTACACTGACGCCAAGACAAAGAAGGTTCGGAACCGCATTGCAGGCTACTGTGTCACACTCGTTAAGATTCAACATGCTCGCGATCGAGCTGAGATTGATGAAGAAGGAGAAGTCTTTTCTGAGAGCGACACCGAGATGTAGATTCATCTCCTGATCTCGTTTCTTGCGCTCCCGTCTGTTTCTGATACTTGAATATGGAAGCGGCATAAGGGCCGTGAAAGATGTCATAAGGCTGCGATTCCACATGGCAGTCTATGGACAGATGGTGCAACCTCATCCTTCACGGCGACTGCCTTGCTGCAATGAAGCATCTTAGCATTGATCTCGATGAGAAAATCCGACTCATCTATGTCGACCCCCCTTTCTTTTCGGGCACAGAGTATACTCTGAAAAAGAAGGGCATCGGCGACGCATCAAGCGCCCCAACGTTGCGGGATACGAGTACGTACAGCGACCGATGGGATGGTGGGCTTGAAGAGTATCTACGTTTCATGAAGGAACGACTTGGAGCAATGATAGGCCTGCTCAACGAGAATGGAAGTCTCTGGGTTCATCTTGACTGGCACGTTTCTCATTATGTCAAGATTATCCTCGACGACCTCTTCGGATATTCCAACTTCGTTAACGAGCTGGTGTGGAAGCGTACGAATAGTCCCAAGTCACAGAGCAGAGGCTTTGGCAGCCAACATGACGTAATCCTCCTCTACGCGAAGAATGCTTCAGAGTTCAAGACTCAATCAATCTACCGAAAACATGACGAGAAGTCCTTGAAACCTTACAGCTACAATGATGAAAGAGGCAGATTCCGGCTCATCGAGATCGAGGCTCACGGGATCCAGCGGTCCGAAGCGAGAGGGCAGTTTGAGTGGGAAGGGAGAACTGCTCCTTACCTGTACAAGAGAGAAACACTGGATAAGTGGAAAAATGAAGGCATCATCTACAGGAGCAAGAATGGCCGCTATTCAAAGAAGCAGTACTTGTCTGATATACCAGGCGTTGTTGTTTCTGATTTGTGGATGGATATCCCACCAATCCAAGGAGCCTCAAAGGAATTCACGGGATTCCTGACGCAAAAGCCTATGGCGCTTGTAGAGAGGATGATAGAAGCTGCAACTGAGCCAGGAGAGATTGTCGCAGACTTCTTCGCAGGATCAGGAACTACAGCGGTTGCGGCTGAGAGAACACGTAGACGATGGATAATCTGTGATTCCTCTGAAGTTGCCATTGATCTTGCGGAATCCAGGTTGATTAAGTTCGAAGCTAAGTACCAGAGGACAACCTTCAACTAGTACAATATCCAAATCGAGAAATGGCGACTCTCGATGTCGATTGATGATTATGCGGGACCTGACAGAAGCAAGTATGTCAAAGGAGAAAAAGTGGAGAAGACCTCTGCTCTGCTGATGGTGTTCCTGGCAATAATGAAGGGCAGCATTGCTCTGCTGAGTGGTAGTGTCGCTCTGATGGCTGATGCCATCAACTCCTTAGCGGACATTTTCGCTTCGATTATGGTGTGGTCAGGATTGCGGCTCGCAGGTAGGCATCCCAATGAGCGATTCCCCTACGGTTACTATAGGGGAGAAACCTTGGCCTCCTTTGTAGTCGCTATCATGATTATCGTTGCAGGAGCTGGAATCGCTTGGCAGTCAGCTAGTAGTATCACTGATCCCACCCCCATTGTCGGGACGTTTCTGCCGATTGCAGCTGCCTTGACTTCTGCAATCATATACTTCATTCTTTCAAAGTACAAGCGTAGGGTGGGCAAAGAAATTGGCAGCCCGAGCTTGATTGCTGACAGCAAACACTCCATGCTGGATGTTTACGCAGGAGTTCTCGTACTTGCAGGCGTGATATTTTCTATCATTGGTTATCCAATCATTGAGATCTTCGTGGCACTAATGCTTGCTGCATATATCATGAGGGAGGGAGTCGTGCTGATGAGAGATTCAGGCTTGAGTCTGATGGACGCATCTCCGATTCCTGAAAGGCATGCAGAGATACGGAGGGTAGCTGAGGGAGTCCATGGAGTTGTGGATGTCCACGACATCAAAGTAAGAGTGGCCGGTTCGGTTTACTTCTGTGAGATGCATGCAACAATGAGTAAGGAAATGCCATTGGACCATGCGCATGCGCTCACTGATGAGATGGAAGCACTCCTCAAGCAGATGATTCCTGAACTCGAGAGCGTTATGATCCATATAGAACCTGAGAAAAAGGAGATTCTGAGAGTGGCAATACCAGTCAGCACCTACGAGGGAATCTCTTCCCGAGTGAGTCAACATTTCGCGAAAGCATCATATTTCTGTGTCGTCGAAATCGCAGAGAAGACAGTGATGACAGTCAAGTCTATAGAAAATCCCGGATCTACGGCAGACAAAAAGCGCGGTCTTCTCGCTGTAGAAAGCTTGATTGCGGGAAAAGGAGTTAACTCCGTGATTGCGGCTGACATCGGGAGGGGCGCATTCAGTGTGTTTCGGTCAGAGTTGGTTGCAGTCTATGAACTACCGGAAGGCGTGTCTGATGTTGAATCCATCATCGAGTCATTTATCCAGGGTGAATTAGAGCGAATCACAGAGTTCAAGCAGCACTAGATTTACACAGATTGTGAAATGGCTAAAGCGGCCAGACGGGTTCAAGATCGTCAATCAACGGGCTCCAAAATTCAGAAACAGCTCTCGTATCGTATCTCTCGAAAAGGCATACAGTCATGAGAGAGAGAAGCAAGAGCGTGAAGAATGTTGATTGCAGGAATAAGTCAAGATCACGCCTGGACATAATTGATGAGATCGAGACAAAGCCACCCAACGTAAAGAGCGCAATCAAGGCCATAGATCTGCGCTCTGCACGCGCTTGCACCTCCTGTTTCTCATAGGTTCTCAAGAGCTTTGACTTCCTCTCCACAGAGATCGGACCTTCTTGCAGCAGCTCGATGTATGCTATTTGAGGCAAGACACCGTAGGTCCTATACGTTTCGACCATCGACCGATCTCGTTTACAAGAAAGCGCTCTTAGCGTCCCTTTGAAAAATGAAGCACCAACGGGATAGAACACAAGGATAGTCAAATGGGGCCCCCAATAATAGTAAGGGAAACTTGCAGGATAATGAATGTAGGGAAAGAACCATAGAGCATGAAACAGCCAGACCCCAACGAAGAAGACAACGCCAAGAATTGCGTGCACTCTGACTTTGGCGTGTTCTACATCAAGCATCTTTTTGGCTAGTACAATCGTTGTTCTCTTGGCATCTACACGCATCTTCTCAGCCAATGGATTAGAAATCAGAATTGCGCGGAAGGCAATGTTAGAAACCGAAATGATGAATGGCTCTTCCGCCGGACATATCCATATCCGACAGAAAGGATTCGGGGTCGTATTATCCATTGCGTTGTCGAAGACACCATCCGATACGTTCTCCTGCTCCAGATGTGCAAAGCTGGAGTACTGGAACTTGAAGAAGAGATACTGAATTGCAAATCCAATGACAGCTACCAGGAAGCTCAACTCGATTAGTCCGAAGACTCCATATAGAGGGTCTATGGTAAAAAGCGCACAAAAAACAGATATCACATAAAGAAGCAGGTACAAAGCTTTCTTGGTGAGTAATGGTACAGGCCCATCAAAGAGCCGTTGAATTAGCTCTTTGGCAATGTTCATACCCCCAACCACATACGGAGTGATGCTATCATTGCTATTAAGTCTGTTCGGAAACGCAAAGATAGTCCAAGCCTTGGGAGAGCAATCGAAGCCATCTGGCGAGCTAGCTGGCCTTCTTGATCTTCCTTATTACTCCGCCAGGCGCAACACCCTTGGGACACGCTTTCACACAGTTCATTATCAAATCGCAGAGAGGTGCTCCTTCAGGGGCTATTGCAGCCTTAAGGTAACGGTCCTTGTCGGCCGTCCGCGAGTCCTCGTGAAACCTCCACGCCTTTGCGAGAGCTGATGGCCCAACATACTCCTTCTTCTCCGCGTTGACTGGACAGGAACCAAAACATAGCGCACACATAATGCAATTGACATAGCGCTCCATCTTCCTCCGATCAGATGGGGACTGTATCCGTGCCTTTTCTCCTTCCGCAGGTTCGGCCCACAGTTTCAGACTCTCAAGTGCATTGTAGAACCTAGTCATGTCAACAATAAGATCCTTCAGGATAGGGAGGTTCGGCAATGGCTCAACTAACACCTCTTCATTGGAATTCCAGCCAGGAGGCAGGTCAGTTATGGCTGGGAAAGGCTTGAGGTTCATATTCAAATCATTGAGGTCAGAGACTTGGGTCTTGCAGGCTAGTCGAGGTTCCTTGTTGATGAGCATGGCGCAGCTGCCGCAAACAGCACCGCGGCATGAATACCTGAAAGAGATCGAGGGATCCATCTTGTCTTGGATTTGAAATAGAGCATCTAGAACTGTCATGCCCTTCTTGACATCGACCTTGTAGAGGTCGTAGTGTGACACCGTTCCGCCATCTCTGCTTCTAGCCACTCTGAATAACATCAGTAGGTCCGCTCCTTCACTTCAAACTTGCCAAGATTGACATCCTTGGTGCCAATTTTCATTTCGCCATCGATGAGTGTTATCAAGGTGTGTTTTAGGAACCTGTCATCATCCCTTTTTGGATGGTCAATCCTCCAGTGAGCGCCTCGGCTCTCCTCTCGCCAGATGGCTCCTGCTGTGATGGCGTAAGCTAACTGGAGCATATTCTCAAGCTCAAGAGTTCGGATTAGAGCGTAGTTGAAGCGGTCATCGCTTCGAGGTATTGAAACGTTTTCGAACCGCTCTTGAATCATCTCGATGACCTTGAGAGCTCCTTCCATCCTCCTTGGGTCTCTGAAGACCCCCACGTCGTTATCCATGGTGGCCCCCATTAGTTCTCTGAGTTCAGCGCACAACTCTCCAGATTCATTCATCAGGATTGCTTGAATCCTCTCTCGCATTGCGAAGGTTGCATTATCCAAGGCTTCTGCATCAGGGTCTTTCGCATTGGCGGAGTATTCACTCGCATTCTTGCCAACTATGCGTCCAAAAACTAGGGTTTCAAGGAGAGAGTTGCCGCCAAGCCTATTCGCTCCATGGACGCTCATGCATGCGGTTTCGCCCACAGCAAACAGGCCGTTCAGAGGCGTTGTTCCATTCTTGTCACAATCGATTCCGCCCATGGAGTAGTGCTGAGTTGGCACCACCGGGATGGGCGCTTCGATTGGGTCAACTCCAGCAAAGTCCATGCTAATTTCTCTAATTCCAGGAAGACGATCTTTGATCTTAGCTGCGCCCAAATGGATCAGGTCTAGGTGGACGTACCCACCTTCAAAGCCTCGACCCTCATCGACCTCGGTCTGTATCGCTCGGGCAACTATGTCGCGAGGCGCAAGTTCCATCTTCTCAGGAGCATATTCCTTCATGAACCGCTCTCCCTTGGAGTTGAGAAGATATCCACCCTCACCTCTTGCACCTTCTGTTATCAGGATGTTAGAGCCTTTCAATCCAGTCGGATGGAACTGAATGAACTCCATGTCTTTCAATGGCACTCCAGCTCTTAACGCTAAACCACAGCCATCACCGGTGTTGATGAGCGCATTTGTTGAGCGTCCATAGACCTGACCAAAGCCGCCTGTAGCGAGTATCACAGCCTTGGCCCCGATGCCAAGCACCTTGCCTGTGGCAATCTCAAGGGCGGTAACCCCCACAATTCGGTCATCGGACCTAACAAGCGAAGTTACAAACCATTCGTCATAGAACTTCACGCCCTTTCTCATAGCTTGCTCGAAAGTTGTATGGAGAAGGTTATGCCCTGTGCGGTCAGCAGCGTAGCATGTTCGGGGATACGCTGCTCCACCAAAGGGTCTCTGTGCAATCGTTCCGTCCTCAGTTCTTGAGAAAGCTGTACCCCACAGCTCGTTCTCGATGACAACTGACGGAGCATTCTTGGTAAGAACCTCCACGACATCCTGGTCAGCCAGATAGTCGGACCCCTTGACAGTGTCAAAAGCGTGTGACTCCCACGAATCCTCGATACTCATGGCAGCATTGATTCCACCTTGTGCGGCTACGGAGTGTGACCTGAGAGAATGTACCTTTGTCACGACTGCAACATCGTGAGTGTCAATAATCTCGATTGCAGCTCTCAAGCCAGAGAGCCCTGCGCCTACGATCAATACATCGTGCTTGAGGTCCACCAATGCGTCTCTCCTCGCCTCGGAATCACTCCGAGCAATGCAATTCAAGTGCAGTCCTAGTATAAGGAGCTTTTTCTGTCGGAGCTAGACTACACCATCCTCTTCGGGTCAAGTAGCTCATCCAAATTGCCATCAATCTCTAGTTTCATGTCAAGTAAGGTCTCTCTAATCGTCTTTCCTGATGAATGAGCTGCTTTCGCCACCTCTGAAGCCTTGTCATATCCTATGATGGGCGTCAAACGTGTCACAATCATAAGAGTCCGTTCCAATTGAAGTTCGATGTGGTTAGTGTTCGCTTTCAAACCTTCAAGGCAGTGTTCCACGAAGGAGTTGATGCCATTAGATAGGATGCGAATCGAGTGGAGAAGGTTCACAATCATCACAGGCTTTGCGACATTCAAGTCGAGCATGCTTCCGAATCCTTCTGCCAAAGCAATCGTAGAATCATTTCCCATAACCTGCAGGGAAACCTGGATCAAAGCCTCTGCCTGAGTGGGGTTGATTTTTCCGGGCATTATCGATGAGCCTGGTTCGTTCTGCGGCAGTAGCAGTTCGCCCAAGCCAGCACGTGGACCGCTCCCCATCCAACGGATATCATTGGCCATTTTGATGCATGCTAATGCCAACTGACGAAGAATCCCACTGGTAGATACAAGTTTGCTGTGTGAAGCAATCCCTTCAGCCTTGACTGGATTGATTTCGATTGGTTGGTCTGCGAGGTCGATGAGATGTTTTGTCACTCTCTCTGCGAATCCTTTGGGTGCGTTGAGCCCTGTTCCAAGGGCAGTTCCACCAACGGGAACCACAGCAAGTTCGCCAAGGATGCTGTGCAATGCCTTGCTGACCTCACTGAACTGTTGACGATAGACCTCAAACTCCGTGGAGAGAGGGATAGGTACTGCATCCTGAAGATGAGTCCGTCCAACTTTTACGATGCCTTCGAATTGTTTTATTTTCCGTTCAAGCGCTTGAATCAGTTTTTCTATGGAAGGCAATAGATTAACAGTGATTGCATCCATCGCCGCTAGATGCATCGCTGTGGGAATGACGTCATTTGAAGACTGACCCTTGTTGACGTGATCATTTGGATGAACGGGTGAGTTCATTCCTTTGGGATGCCCCAGGATTTCATTCGCCCGGTTTGCGAGAACTTCATTCATATTCATGTTAGTCTGAGTTCCGGAACCAGTCTGAAATACATCGACAGGAAACTGATCTAGGAACCGTCCCTCATCCAGCATTTCGTCTACAGAATGAAGAATAGCATTCCCCAGATCCTCATCCAGGTCAGCACTCTCCATGTTTGACAATACGCACGCCTTCTTCACCTTGGCGAGTGACAGGATGAATCTCTGGGAGAATCGCAGACCGCTTATCTGGAAATTCTCAATTGCGCGTTGTGTATTGATTCCCCAGTAGGCATCCGCAGGAACATCAAGTTCTCCAAGCACATCCTTCTCTGTGCGTGTCTTTTTCATCCAATGTCCTTCCTGTTGTGTTATCCTGTAGAGCCATTACAATATCAAGTCATTCACAACTTGCTGGAGCAACGCTCTATCCGTTTCGTGGTCTCTGAGTCTACTGTCCTTGGGCAATGCCAAGCCGGATGCTAGGTCGGGAAGTTTTGACCTGTAAAACAGACCGACTGGTATCCTATCTCCAAACTCGAACGATTTCTCCAGAGCAAGCATCTTATTCGTCGGGTCGTGTCCTTCCTCCTGCAGTGAATACGCCCGTTCATTGTAGAACTTCCATGTGAGCTTTCGATTCCATGTCTGACAGGGCTGGAGAATATCTACAACTGCGAAACCCCTGTGCTGTACGGCTTCGACCATGAGCGTCACAAGATCCTTCTGATTTCCTGAGAATCCACGTGCCACGTAGGTTGCGCCGCCGGCAATTGCAAGAGCGACAGGATTGATTGGCCACATCGGAGCTCCCGGAGGAGGAGAAGTAATCGATACATATCCTCGCTGTGCCGCAGGTGAGAACTGACCCTTCGTGAGACCCATTACACCATTGTTGTGAATGAAGACCGCTAGGTTAACGTTGCGGCGGGCAGCATGTATGTAATGGGAAAAGCCCTCACCTAAACCATCTCCATCCCCAGTGTTCACAATGACTTTGAGGTCCGGATTAACAAGGTGAGCGCCAGTCGCAACAGGAATAGCTCTTCCGTGAAGGGTATGGAACATATTCAGATTGATGTAATGCGGAGCCTTGCTAGAGCACCCAATCCCGGAAACCAAAAGAATCTCATGACGGGGAACATCTAGCTCAATCACTGCTTTCTTGAGAGCAGCCAATATTCCGAAGTTGCCGCACCCAGTACACCAAGTTATCGCTTGTTTTCCTTCAAGCTCTTCAACCGTAATCATGCGATACCAGCCTCCTTTAACTGCGTCATGACCCACTGCGCAGTCATCTGTCGCCCGTCGTACTTGTTGATGTGATGACCCACGCTGAGGCCAGTTTCCATCCGGACCAATCTTGCGAACTGCGAGGTTGCGTTCTGCTCCACGGCTACGACCTTCTTGGCCTTCTTGAAGACCGTCTTCAATGTTGTAGTCCTCAATGGGTATACGTCACAGAAGTGCAGTTGATTGATTGACACCCCCTCAGCATTGAGAAGGTTGACGACTTCATAGACCGAACCCCAAGTTGACCCCCAAGTCAGCAATGTAATGTCGGCGATTTTCTTGCCATAGATTGTGGGTGGATTTAGAGTCTTGAGTATGTGAGGCACCTTCTTCATCAGCTTCTCAACCATTGCATTGCGCAAGTCAGGGTTCTCAGTAATGTGACCGTTCTCCAAGTGCACGTTACCGGAATTGACAACTGTCTTGCCAGCGTCACCCGGGAAGGCTCTGGGGGATACGCCGTCCTTGGTGAGTTTGTATCTGAGATACTCTGGGTCCGGCCCTTCAGTAGCAATTGAACCGCGGTCCACGTTAACGCCCGTAACATCGAGGCGAGGGATATTCATCATCGAATCAGCATAGTACTGGTCTCCAAGTATCATCACAGGAACCTGAAACTTGTCAGCCAGGTTAAAGGCTCGCGTGGCAACTTCGAAGCCTTCCACTGGATCCTTTGGTGCTAGCAAGATGCGTGGAAATTCGCCTTGACTCGCGTGTGCCATGAAGAGAAGGTCCGATTGTTCAGTTCGCGTGGGCAGTCCCGTGGCGGGGCCAGGTCGTTGAGCATTGTATATTACAATCGGAGTTTCTGTAATTGCTGCAAGTCCGAGCGCCTCGACCATGAGGGAGAACCCGCCGCCTGAGGTTGTCACAAAAGATCTAGCACCAGCGAATGATGCTCCGAGACCCATCGTTATCGCTGACAGCTCATCTTCTGCCTGCAGGGTCCCTATTCTTAGCTTGTGAGCCTGTGACACGATGTCCTGAAAGACCTGTGTGGAGGGGCTCATGGGGTAAGCAGAAATCCATTTCACATTGGAGGCCATTGCCCCAAGGGCTAGAGCACGGTTCCCATTGATGAAGAGGAGATCTTTGGACGGCCCTTTCTTGACAGAACTAAGGTTCTGACTACAGGTTCCTGAGAATTGTTCAGTGGTTAGGTCGTACAGAGCTTTTGCGACTGCGACATTGCTGGCGACAACCTTCTCACCTTTCCTCTCAAACTTGGCTGTGAGAGCGTTTACGACTAGCTTGAATGGGAATTGCAGCACTGCGAGAGCAGCACCAAGAGCTGCAGCATTCGTCATTCGCGTACTTCCACCCACTTCTTTTGCCGTCTTCTCTAAAGGTACTGAGAGATGACATGATTCTAAATCATCAAACTCAATCCTGTCATCGAAAATTATCACACCACCCTCAGTCAACCGGCTGCGCTGTTCTATAATCGCATCCTTGGTCATTGCTATAATGAGGTCGACCTTGTCAGTAGCAGCGTAGATTGGCGAATCACTCACTCGGATTTGATTGAAGTTGTATCCCCCTCTGATTCTTGATTCGAAATCCTTCAAGACATGAACATAGAATCCTGTCTTAATGAAGACCTGACTTATCAGGTCGCCAATGGTGTCTATTCCTTGCCCGGCTTGGCCACCTGTGTTTATTGTAAAATCCATGAATGGAACTACTCCAAATGAAATCGTATCAATTCACGAGCTCGGACGTTATTCTTAATTCCTTTGTTTGGTGAACTACACGGATGATGAAGCCAGCAATCTGTAGCTCAAACTCAATCTTTATATCATGAAGCCCGAAGTCCATGTACAGTTTTACCATTGGTAAGCTGGGTTAGGTTACACTGAGTTGACGCCTAGTCTGGTGTATAAATTATCAGGGGAACAAAAAATGGCACAATTATCCGGAACACCCATCCTGATTCTGAAGGAGGGCACAGAGCGCGAGCGCGGTAGAAGCGCGCAAGCCAATAACATTATGGCAGGTATCGTCATCGCCGACGCAGTCAAGTCCACACTTGGACCTCGCGGCATGGATAAGATGCTCGTCGATTCTCTAGGAGATGTCACAATCACAAACGATGGTGCATCAATCCTGAAGGAGATTGACGTCCAGCACCCAGCTGCGAAGATGCTTGTTGAGGTGGCAAAGACCCAAGACCAGGAGACTGGTGACGGCACGACCACTTCAGTTGTCATCGCTGGCGAGCTCTTGAAGAGAGCACAGAACCTGCTTGAGAAGAAGATTCACCCAACGATTATTGTTGGTGGGTATCAGAAAGCAACGGACAAGGCAACACAGATTCTGGCGGATCTATCCATCACCATGGAAGGCCCGGACAAGAAGACCTTGAGAGGCATTGCCAACACGTCTATGAATAGCAAGTCTATAGTTGGTTCAAGGGACCACTTTTCTGACATCGCTGTCAAGGCAGTCTTGCAGATTACAGAAGACATCAACGGCAAGAAAAGGGCGGACATCGATATGATTGAAATTATCAAGAAGCAAGGCAAGAGCCTCAACGAGACCGAGCTCGTGAAGGGCATGGTAATCGATAAGGAGATTGTACATGCTGCTATGCCAAGGAAAGTTGAGGCTGCTAAAATCGCTCTGGTTAATACGGCGATAGAGGTGACCAAGACCGAGTTCGATGCTGAGATTCGGATTGACAGCCCAGACCAG
Source organism: Candidatus Thorarchaeota archaeon (assembly GCA_030612365.1). Classification (GTDB taxonomy): domain Archaea; phylum Asgardarchaeota; class Thorarchaeia; order Thorarchaeales; family Thorarchaeaceae; genus WTCK01. The sequence goes on along the minus strand of JAUWOA010000004.1, from coordinate 31,190 downwards.
ATCAAAGCCTTCCTCGATGAGGAGGAGCGTATGCTCAAGAGCATGGTTGACAAAGTCATCGACTCCGGTGCGACCGTTCTCATCTGCCAGAAGGGCATCGATGATGTAGCGCAGCACTATTTGGCTAAGGCGGGAGTCCTAGCCATCCGAAGGGCTAAGAAGAGTACTCTGGAGAAGCTAGCAAAGGCCACAGGTGCCAGCGTAGCAACAAACCTAGATGAGCTCACCAAGGATTACCTAGGCAAAGCAGGCATTGTTGAGGAAGTCAGGATTGCTGATGATAAGCTCCTGTACGTTCGAGACTGCAAGGACCCGAAGGCGGTATCAATCGTCATCAGAGGCGGCACTGAACATGTCGTCGACGAAGCTGACAGGGCACTGCATGATGCGCTCTCCGTGGTAAGGAATGTCATCGAGGACAACACATACGTTGCTGGCGGCGGTTCCGTTGAAGCAGAGATAGCCAAGCGCTTGGAAACTTATGCCACCCAAATTGGTGGCCGTGAGCAGCTAGCCATCGAGGCATTTGCAGAGGCTCTCAGAGTTATCCCAAGAACACTTGCTGAGAATGGCGGTCACGACCCAATTGACATCATTGCCGACCTGAACAAAGATCACTCCAAAGCAACAGGTATTTGGTATGGTGTGGATGTGTTCAAGGGCAAGAGCGTCGACATGCTAAAGGCAGGTGTCATTGAGCCATCTCGCGTTAAGCTTCAGGCCATTCGTGCAGCGTCAGAAACTGCCCAGATGATCCTTAGGATTGACGATGTGATAGCAGCCAAGGCCGGTCCTCCACCAGGACCTCCAGGCGGCGGTATGGGCGAAATGGGTGGCATGGGCGGCATGCCCGGAATGATGTAACGTAAAACAGAGTAATGGAGCCATAGCGCTCCATCACCCTTCTTTTTCTTGAACAAACCAAAGGGATATGACAGCAAGCTAGATTAAGGAAACAATGAAAAACGAGTATAACCCAACTCGACCGCCTTACAGGATGACATCCAGATGACTGACGAGATTGACTTGAACTGGGAACTCATAGTGATTGGCGGAGGACCCGCAGGAATGACTGCGGCCATGTATGGTGCGCGTTACGGGCTCAAGACAATGTTGCTAGAATCAAGAGTCTTGGGAGGAGCGCAAGCCACGAGCCCGGGTATTGAAAACTATCCAGGCTTCAACTTCATTGTTGGTATGGATTTGGCCAACAAAATGAAAGAACAGCTCAAGAAATGCGGAGCAGAGTACAAGGAAATCACTGAAGTAAAGAGTATCAAGATACTTGAGGACTCAGGGGACTTTGCTCTGGAAACGAGGCGTGGGGAGTACATAGCAAAGGCAATAGTAATCGCCACTGGCGGAGGCCACAGAAAGCTGGGTGTACCAGGAGAGGATGAGTTCACAGGAAGAGGGGTTTCCTTCTGCGCTACTTGTGACGGGCCGCTCTTCAGAGGGAAGACATTGGCTGTCATCGGGGGCGGCAACACCGCTGTAACCGAGGCACTGTATCTATCTGAACTAGCAGGGAAGGTCTACGTGATTCATCGAAGAGATGCTCTGAGGGCTGAAAAGGCGGTACAGGATATGTTGTTCAGAACTGACGCAGAGATTGTGTGGGACCACATTGTAAAGGAGTTCCACGGTGAGCAGCTGATATCAGACATCTTGATTGAGAACGTCAAGAGTGGCGAAACACGAACCTTAGAGATTGATGGTGTCTTTGTGGCTCTTGGTTCAGATCCTGAAAGCAAGCTTGTGAAACCGCTCGAAGTGAAGATGAACAAGCGCGGCGAGATTTTTGCAGATGGCGAACAGAAGACAAACGTGCCGGGTCTCTTTGCGGCAGGTGATGTCGTGGATGGGATGAAGCAAATCGTTGTGGCGGCTGGTCAAGGTGCAGTTGCTGCAGATTCTGCATACAAGTACATTCGCAAAGAAAAGACGGGCCCCCGCTAGTGTACAACCGTTCAACATGGGGAAATGTTAATAACACCTCAGCAGTCCGAGGCACAACGCGCCGAAACAGTGTATTCGGTGTCACCTATTTGACCGTGGTGTCCGCATGAAGAAGGTCCAAGTAGCAGGTTTAATGATAGCAGTAGCCATTCTGGCGATGGCATTTACAGCAATACCAACTGCGGCCAATCCAGCAACCCGTTTTGAATCCCTGAATACTTATCTGACTGATAGGTATGACACAGCCGAAGGGGGCTACAATCTTGATGGAAAGGGAACCTCGCGAATAGAGGCAACTTATTCTGCTGCTCTCTTATGGGATGTTATTGGGTATCTGGATGCAAGACCCCCGATAGTCGATCTTCTGAAGATGGCGAACTTCACTCAAAAGGTGCAATGGGATACCGGTGGAGAAACCAATGAACGCTATGGAGGATTCGGTTCCTTCATCGCAGGTTTGGTCAGTGTAGAAACCACCCACAAAGCGATATCCCTCTGGAAGATTATTACTGCGCAGAGTGGCATTCCGGGTTTGGATGATGTAGAAATTAATTCGACGGCAGCATTGATGTTCATCAACAGGACTCAGACAACGAGCGGAGGATTCAGCAATGAGGTTGGAGGCAATGCAGATATCGTTTCCACCTACCTCGCGTTGGAGGTCATCGAAATCCTCGCTAGTGAAACTCCATGGACTCTGGATAGTCTACTTCTCAATACAACAGCCACAATCACGTGGATTATGAACTGCAGAGAGGGCGATGCCTACAAATTGAGCCCCGAATCAACCACAGCCGGAGTGACACCAAGTGCTGCGGCGCTCCTCTCGCTAAGCTTATTGGATGCCCTTCCAGTCGCATCGGTCATTCAAGCCACAAAAGCATGGATAATGGACCGTCAGGATCTTGACCCCGATATAATCGAGCTAACTGGGGGTTTTGAGGAAGGAGCTCTGACCAACGATACGAATCTTCTGAGCACGTACTATGCCCTAAAAGCCATGGACTTGCTCAACGCTATCGAGGAAGTCAATGAAACAGTGACGCAGTTTGTTCTGAATTGCCAGTCATCTAATGGCGCTTGGGCCAATGCCCCGGGATTCGAGGTCGGGTATATTCAGTTCATTGCCAATGCCATGCAATGCCTAACTCTTCTTGAGGAGAATCATCTGACCGTCTTGCTACTGGAGCACCCTGGCACGCCGTCAGTCCCCCTAATAGATTGGCGACTCCTATTCGTTGTCCTATTCATCATTGCAGCGATGATTGTTGGCTTTGTAGCTCTCCGACTTGATTAGATTGGGACTACAGTTTCCAACTCACATGCCACGGATTCAGAGCATCAAGTAGACGGAATAGTTGTTGGTGCTGAAAGATTGCATAGGTTTATCTCACATCTAACTGACTCTGTGTTTGTTCCTGCACTTCCAGAGGATATTGGAGGTGGAATGCATGCCGAACCCCGAGTTTGATGAAGAAAGCATCCCCAGATACATGAGAGGTTTCGAGTGGTTCTCTCATATGACAAGAACTACAATGTCTGAGAAACCGTGGAAACGACTGGGTTTGATTTCATTCTACGACGCACCCTATGCAGAAAGCGAACGTCTGTATCTATCTCCGAAACAGGTCATGGTGTCCATGGCAGCTCAAGCGAAGACGAAAGATCATGCGCTTGTCTTTGTCGTTGACTCACTGGAGGAGGGTGAAATGGGCTTGAGCACCAGAGCCGGTTTCGATCAGTTCATCGAAATATTCGATGGACTCTTCCCAGATTCCAAGAAATTCTACTTCGGCTCTAAGGACTCAGAGCGAACTTGGCTGCATGAATACCCTTCACTGAAAATACCTATTGAATGGCTAGTGGGCCGACCGAACGTGTTTGCAGAAGTTCTGTCAGATGCATCACCAATTGGTGAAATTATCCGGCCGGGCGACGCTTCCTTTGAGGATCTTACTGGGATGATAGGGGTTCTTACGGAAAAGCTTGGGCCTCCGACACTAACTGAAGAGGTCATTAGAAAGATTCGAGGTGCCGAAGCAAGTGAATATGCAGGAGAAGCAGCTGGCCTGATGGTAGCATTCGTTAATCCAGCCATAGCTGTCACTCGTGGTGTGAAATACTTAGGCAAGTTCATGGACCTGGTGAAAGACAGAAGAAGGCAGGAAGTCAAGGATGTTTACAAAGAATGGACTGAGAGAGTCACCAGTGGCTACTCGGAAGAGAACTTGACTAAGTTCTTCGAACGCGAATCAGAAAGCATGTCTGAATTCCTCGATGGAGTAACCAACCTAAAATCCGTGCTTCTCATCACAGAAACGCGTGGAACATTATATGATCTATTCCTACCACTCGTGCTGCAGCACTTAGTTGAGCAGATTGGTTACATACCTCCGCATCGTCGCCCTAGACGGGAGTCCGAGCTGAAGAAGGCCGATTTAGAAAAGGAATGGGAGGGCTCATCGATGTCCTATGAGGACCTAGAGCGAATCGAAGATATTGAGCTTCCACCGGTCACAGATCAGCTCATTCAAACCGTAATCGACAAGCAAGGTGAGATAGTCAGAACTGAAATTGAAATCTCCAAGGATGAATTCGAAGGAAAACCCGAAACAATACTGTTTCTTGATGCGGCCACGCATCTCACAAAGTTTCGTCGTTCAAGCAGATTCGCTCTCAACATTCCAGAGAAATTTCCGAATATGATAGTTGCAGCATCATTCTTCACTGACCGTGACAACGTTAGCAAAGCTCTGGCAGAAGGCATCCTTGATTACATGAGTGAAAGAGCTTTGGTCTTCGATTTACAACCAGGACTCTTCGATCTCGTGACGGCAAACATGCCAGTTTCGAAGAAGGCGTGGCTTCAAATGCAATTGCAGGAAATGGAGAAGCTGCGGTCAGAGGGAGGAGTCGCATTCCTTGAGTATTACAGACCTTCAAAGGTGCAATGGGTGCTTCGTAGCGTGGAGAAACCGGACATAGGAGTCCTCAGAGAGATACGAAGTTGGTTCCGAAGAGGAAACTAGAGCGTTTATCCGTTCTCCCGCAAGAATTATAATCTTGAGCCACCTTCCTGCCATTAACCCTCAGCCCGGAGGAACGAACATTGAGTAACGGTAATATGACACAAGCACGCGTTCTTGAGATAAAAGAAGGGAATGCCATCACCCTGCCAGCTGAATTCGTTGGAAAAATCGGTCACTCCTACGGCCTCGTGATTCTTGTAATTAAAGACAAGAATGTGAAGCTCTATCCAGTAGACAGTGACAGAGTTCTCTATCTTAGATTGGAGATTGAGAAGCTAAGTAAGAGCTTCCTTGAAGAACTTACAATGATCTTTGAGAAGGCTGGACTTGAGGACATCCTCTTCACTAGCGGAATTTGTCAAGCGGCAAACCGTTGCTTTTACGAGTGTTACTTCACTCCCAAACAGCTTTCAATGTCAGTTCAAGAACTTAACAAACATCTCAAGGGCATAACCGGCGTGCAGATGGTTGTCCTTGAGGATGTTCAGAAGGGCGATTGAGTTATCATCGTACTGCTCCGATAGACTCTGCATCAGGTTCCAAGTTCAACGTTCCTCCAGCTCAAATTCGCGGATTATTCAAACTGCGTGATATGTGAAGGGATAACTTGAGAGAGCTGTGATTAGGATGGCAGGCATTGCGAGCGTAGTAGGGAGCATTTCATCGGAAAATAGCCTGCGCATTCTTAACCTGATGGCCGAATCTGCCAGCCACAGAGGCAGAGAAGAACGTTTTATGGTCATGAGCACGGAAGCAGGCATTAGGGTTGTGTCTTCTGAAGCTGAAATCCCTCAGAGCCCCCATATGATGCTGTCACTTTTCACGCACGGGAAAATCAAAGACCTGATTGACCTGCAGACAGATTCGTTAACCATGGTTGATACTGCCACTCCAAAGACGGGTATTCGAGATTTGCTTGAGAGTAGGACCCCTGACAAGGATTCTCTACCGCGCATATTCAACTCAATCGTAGTAGTCATAGGCGCGGGAGGATTGAAGGTTCTCAGATCCATTGATGGAACCAGACCATTTCATTACGGCAGAGTGGATGGCTCCGTTCTGCTCGCCACTGACAAGAGGAATCTTTGGGCCGGGGGTGCTAGCAATGTGCATTCCTTACATCCTGGATATGAATTGAGGGTATCATGGACAGGAACCATCACGCTTGAGGAGAGTCTATCAATGGATGAAACCCTCGTTGTCAGAGGAATCCCTCAGGAGCAGTTGATTCAGTCATTGAAGCAAACATTGCTCAGCTCATTTTCCAGGCTCGAAGATTGTGCGAAGTGTGCTGTGCTCTTCTCAGGTGGCGTTGACAGCTCTCTCGCTGGATTGCTGGCGAGCAAGCATTGCACGAACACTGTGCTGATTAGTACACATGCAAAAGGTTCGCGTGACGCATCTGTCGTTCAGCACGCCGCAGACTTGCTGGCTCTTGATGTCATTGAGGTGCCAATGAGCGACAAGATGGTGTGGAATCTATTGCCTGAAGTTATCTATGCTACTGAATGCACGCGCAGGATGGATATAGAGATTGCACTCCCGTTCTTCATTGCAGCAAGGGAAGCTAGGCGACAGGGGATACCACTTGTGATTTCAGGGCAGGGGCCTGATGAATTGTTTGCGGGGTATGCAAAACATGTTAGACTCTACGAGAATAGAGGCGAAGAAGCTCTCGAAGTCCAACTGAGGAAAGAGGTTTCAATCACTCATGAAACCAATATCGAACGTGACGAACGAGTAATCTCATTTTGCGGTGTTGATGCATGGTTCCCGTATTTTGACCATGAGTTCGTGAGACTGGCACTTAGCATCCCAGCCAACCGAAAGATTGCAGTGGGCAAAACCCCTGAACGCAAGGTCATCTTCCGAGAGCTAGCCATTGAATTGGGCCTACCCATGGAGTTGGCTCAAGCCCCGAAGAAAGCTACTCAGTACAGCTCTGGGGCAGCAAGGATGTTGAGTAAAGCCATTAGTGAACATGTACCAGAATGTCGAGATCTAACCAAGAGGCAATTGGGCCTGAGAGTGCAAGATGTCTTGAATTACATCGGGAAACAACTTGAGATGCCGATTCGAAACGATGTTACGCATAGTTACAATTTCGATGTGAAATTGAATTCCTTAACTACTGGATAACCTTCAGGACACGCAGGGCTTCGCTTGCTCAGTCGCTAGGGATATATAGTGCATGCAATCTCACAAACTAGTCGGTGACACAACAAGACTGGACTAGCCTTCGGCGGAAGCCGTCGAGAGCAAGAAACCAGACGACAACCTTGATAAGAGGCCCTAAGCGGACCCATCGAAGAGTGCCGTTCAATGATTCGACATTCACCGAATCAAGCGAGGAGAGAAACGAATGGTAGGCATTATCGGTTATGGTGTGTACATCCCTAGATACAGAATTAAGACAGAGAAGATCGCGGCTGTCTGGGGCGAAGACGGAGAAAAACTGGCCAAGGGCCTTGGCGTCTTCGAGAAGTCAGTTCCAGGACCTGACGAAGATGTTGCAACCATAAGCGTCGAAGCAGCAAGAAATGCTGTCAAACGTGCACAGATTGACCCAATAAACATCGGCGCAATCTACGTCGGTTCCGAGTCACACCCCTACGCCGTCAAGCCAACCGGAACCATGGTAGCCGAGGCAATAGGATGTTCCCCACACATGACCTGTGCAGATCTCGAGTTTGCATGCAAGGCGGGAACAGCAGCAATACAAGTATGCATGGGGCTAGTCAAGTCCAAAATGATAAAAATCGGTCTGGCCATAGGCTCGGACACAGCCCAAGGACGCCCAGGTGACGCCCTGGAATATTCTGCCGCTGCAGGAGGCGTTGCGATACTCGTTGGCAACAAGAAAGTGATTGCCACCATTGAGCATACAAGCTCGTTCACGACAGACACTCCAGATTTTTGGCGCAGAGAAGGACAAACATTCCCGAGTCATGGTGCACGATTCACAGGTGAACCAGCATATTTCCGTCACGTCGGAGAGGGGGCGCGGGCACTTCTCAAGAAAACGAACACAACTGTGGATGATTATGATTACTTTGTCTTTCATTCCCCCAATGGAAAATTCCCAGTAGCTATGGGCAGGCAGCTTGGTGTGCCCAAAGAGAAGCTTGAAGACAGCCTAGTAGTACGTCAGATTGGAAATACATACTCCGGCTCTGCAATGATGGGTTTGGCCAATGTGCTCGATGTAGCAGGTCCAGGTTCAAAGATATTCATGGTCGCTTATGGTTCAGGGGCAGGGAGTGACTCATTTGTTATACGCGTAGAAGATGAGATTGTCGAACGTCGCGGAGAAGTACCCACAGTTCAAGACTACATTGAAAGGAAGACGTATGTCAATTACGCGACTTACGCTAAGTACAGGAGGAAGCTCAAGGCTCTCGGATGAGGTGGAAACAATGAGCAAGAGAGTTGCAATTATTGGAGTAGGGATGAGCAAGTTCGGAGAGCTTTGGAACAAGAGCTTGGCTGAGATATCGCTTGAAGCGGGAATGTACGCCATATTCGATGCTCAAGTGAAAGGAAAAGATATAGACGGCCTGATCATCGGCAACATGAGTGCTGGACGATTCACCGGACAGGAGCATTTGGGTGCACAGGCAGCGGACTGGGGAGGTCTTGGTGACCTTCCTGCATACAGTGTTGAAGCCGCATGTGCCAGTGGGGGAGCGGCAGTACGTCAAGCGTACATGGCAATTCTGTCTGGCGAACACGACATTATGCTTGTGCTTGGCACTGAGAAGATGAGTGATGTCAATCAGTCTATGGCAATGGATACTATCAGTGTAGCTTCTGACTGGGAATGGGAGGGCATGTTCGGCGCAACCTTTCCTGCGCTTTACGCGTTCATGGCAAGGCGTCACATGATGGAGTACGGCACCACTGAAGAACAGATGAGTTTGGTGACCGTCAAGAACCACAAGAATGCAGTACACAATCCTTGGGCTCAATTCCAGAAACCGGTTCCACTTGAAGTAGTCATGAAATCGGGACTGCTGGCGGACCCCATTCGTGTCCTTCATTCGTCACCGATTAGTGATGGTGCGGCAGGATTGGTCATGTGTTCTGCAGAAAGAGCGAAGGAGTTTACTGACACACCAGTGTACATAGAGGCATCTAGCCAAGCCAGCGATACTCTCGCACTGCACGACCGAGCTGACATCTGCAGCATGAACGCAGTCGTCAGTTCATCAAGAAACGCTCTGAAGGTAGCGGGACTAGCAATCAAAGATATTGATGTTTTCGAACTCCACGACAGCTTCACAATCAGCGAGATAATAATAACTGAGGACATAGGGATTGTGAAAAAGGGAGAGGGAGGCAAAGCCATAGAGGAAGGCCTGACAGAAATCGACGGCAAATCCCCCGTCAATGCATCAGGAGGCCTCAAAGCAAGAGGTCACCCCATCGGGGCTACCGGCGTTGCTCAGATAGTCGAGCTAGCACTACAGCTTAGGGGTGATGCAGAAAAGCGGCAAGTGGATGGCGTTGAGAAAGCGATGTCTGTCAATATTGGAGGAACAGGTGCTACATCGATAGTACATGTACTAGGGAGATGATCCGAGATGGCAGAGAAAGGCGTAGCACAATTGTGGCGTAAGATAAAAGCAATCTACACGATTCAGGGAGACCATTGCACAACCTGTGACACCTACTACTTCCCCCCGCGTGTAGTGTGCCCCCAGTGCCGCAGAAAAGGACAACTTGAGAAGTATACATTCAAAGGGCTAGGCAAAATACACACTTTTGCTATTGTAAGACAAGCACCTGACACGTTCAAGAGACAGATCCCATATATTGTTGCGCAGGTGGAATTAGATGAAGGAGCTAGGCTCACAGCTCAGATTGTAAATTGCGACATCGAAGACGTTCATATCGACATGCGTGTCCGGTCTTGCTTTAGAAAAATCACCGAATACGGAGAAAGCGGGATAATCGTCTACGGTTACAAGTTCGAGCCAACGATGAAAGTTACTGGCCACGAGTGAGCGGCTGCATCTATAGCTGTAGTTGAGTAATGGAACCGACTGCTGGAAGAGCTACATTTCGCACAACGGTCGTTCCAATGGATGCATTGTGTGTTGTTGAATTATGCACGTGACCGTGAATCACAAAGTCAGGCTGCAAATTTGAGATGAGTGTGTAGAACTTTCTGCTTCCGAGCCAGGCAAAAGACCGATTGCCTTCGCCTACGCATGTTTCAGTGCAGGGACTATAGTGCATTAGCAGAATCGTGTAATCAACGCTTGGCAAGGTCTTCCTGAGGAGCGCTTCCGCGCGTTCGGCTCTCCGCTCAAAAACTCGCTTCACATTGGGTACGTTTATTCTCTGCCAGTCCGTGGGTTTGTCGAGAGACCCTTGCGTGCCCACGATGCCCAAAATAGTTCCATCAACTTCGAGCGTTGTTGACTTCTCATCTAGGAAAGTGATCCTGTCACGTAGCTGTGAAATCAAGTCTCTTCTAATCTCAGAGTATTCTTCGTTCCCAAAACACGAAATAATAGGAAAGCCACATCCAATTTTGTCCTCTATCACATCGAGAATCCGAGGAAACTCATTGGCGGCTCCTCTGTTTATCATGTCCCCTGCCATTAGGAATAGGTCAGGTGTAGATTGATTATCTAGGCTCGTTATGAATTCATCAAGAAACCGCGGACTATGAACATCTGCAACTGCAAGTATCCTCATCGTGTATGCCCTGCTCATATTTGACTACGCAAAGATAGGATGCACACATATTAAAGTTCAAGCAAAGGTGTCGAAACGTGAGTCGCATGGCCGGTACTTGGGCTCTCAACTTGTTCGATAGGCTACATGTTGGACATCATGTGCTAATCGACAGACTATCAGATATGCCAGAACCAGTGGCCGCAGTGACATGTGGAGAGCTCGTCGAGAAAGGACTGGAACTTGATAATCTGATTCAACCCGAGAGTCTCCGGGTAGAGAACCTTCGAGCATATCTGAGATCAATTCAACTGGAAGATACGATACGTATTGAAGTTATCTCGACGTATGAGGACTTGATCTCGATAGTGGGACCAACCACGTTTATGATATTCGAGGGGCCTTGCTGCGTGGAAATAGAAGCTAAAGGTCTCGATATGCGTAGGGAACGGCTTGCTTTTTCAGATAGAATGGAGCCTTTAAAGCCAGTCCAAGCGCAAGATGGGGATAAGATGTCCTCCGCTAGGATAAGGCTTGGAGAAGTAGATCGTCAGGGCCGTCCGCTTAGGAAAACATCAGAACCTCCCAGACGCCTTCCTGACAAGCATCGAGCTGGATTGCAGACACCGAAGGGCGAAGTATACGATACAAAGGAGAGCAATCCTGAACAGAGGATCGTTGCTCGGATTCAAGAAGAGGAGCCTGAACTGGTGATTGCGGTAGGCGATGTGACCAGTGCATCTCTCATCGCGAAAGGTTTCACACCAGATGTCTGTGTAGTGGATGGCATAACAAAGCGAGGTGTATTTGAGGGCAGCTTCTCGGGTGAGATTGAGTATCGCATCTACAATCCTGCCGCCATGATTTTTCCCGAAGCTTGGTCAGTAATGAATACCGCAATTCATGATAGTGCAAAGTCGTTGATTTTCGTGGAAGGAGAAGAGGATTTGATGGGATTCCCAGCAGTTCTCTTGGCTCCAGAAGGTTCAGTCATGCTATACGGCCAACCGGATGTTGGAGTTGTGTGGGTACCCGTGAACAAACAGAATATCGCGTTAGCGCGAGAGTACCTGAACGCGATGCCCTTGATCACTTAGTCGTATTCATCCATGGCACAAGGGATGTTAGCTATGCAGTCAGTTGCAGTGATATGATTTCCAAGCTCGCTATACGCCTTCTCGCCGGCCGAACCAGAGATGTAGGCCGCCGCTGAAGCCGCATGAAAGGCTGAATGTCCACGAGCCAATAGAGCTGCCGCAATGCCAGTTAGCACATCTCCTGTTCCGCCCACGGTCATGGCTGGAACACCAGTACGATTCAATTTGTATCGGCCATCGGGATGGACTACTACGTCGACCGGACCCTTAAGCAGAATCACAGTGTTGAACTCTAATGCAGCTTTGATGGAATGTTGAATTTGGTTTTCCAGACTGGTGGAATCGCCCAGATCCTCACCCAAAAGAACTTCCAATTCGCCCCAATGGGGTGTCAAGATGCTTCTCGCTGGGTCAAATTTCACGCCCGATGAGGATAGACTCTTGATTCCGTCAGCGTCAATCACCATGGGTTTCCCTATGGCTGCCAGCTCCGCCACGATGGAGATTACAGCGGCCCCAGTTTCCTTGTCAAGGCCAAGCCCCGGGCCTAGAGCGAGGACATCCGCATCTTGTGCTGCATCAAGCACAGCTGCAGCCGATTCGCGCATGAGAATTCTTGTACCCATACTGCTAACCATCAGATTGGGACTGTAGGACCGGATTGCCGTAACCACTGATTCAGGAGCCAAGACGCTTACAAGATCCGCACCAGTTCGCAGGGCTGCAAGTCCCGCTAAGGCAGGAGCACCTGAATAGAAGTCGCTTCCCCCCACGACGAGTATTCTACCAAAGTCACCCTTATGAGCGCCTGCAGCGCGAGGTCGATTGAACAGCCACACGTCACCCGGACCACAGATGCATTCCGCTTCACGAGGGATTCCAATCGGCACGATGTAGAGTCTGCCCACGTAATCTTTGGCTTTAAGAAGACCTGGCTTCGGCGCATGCAAGGTAATAGTGTAGTCGGCTTTGACAGCAGCCCCATGGATTTCGCCGGTATCTGCATCAATGCCTGTGGGAACATCTATGGCATACTTGATTGAGCTAGATTTGTTGAATGACTTCACTGCAGCAAGGATTGGCTCTCTCAGTTTGCTCTTAACTCCAAAACCAAGGATTGCATCAACAACGATGTCCGAATCCTGAAGGGGGGTCCAACGCTTTAGCGAAGATTCAGTCTTGAGGACGGTTCTCTCAATGCTGTGCAGATTCTTCAGGATTTCCCAGTTGAACAGAGTATCAGTGCTCGAAATTGTCTGTTCTGCGCCAACATAAGCAACTGCAACATGTGCCCCAGCCTCGTGGAGATGCCGAGCCGCCACCATGCCATCGCCCCCGTTCCCTCCCGGGCCACAAAGAATGGCAATGCGCTTCCTCTTCACCTTCTCTTTCTGGATGATAGTTCGAGCGACTTCGCGCCCAGCGCCCTGCATCAACATGCCAAGGCTTACGCCCAGATATTGCGTGTTCAGCTCAAGAATGCGCATCTCAGTTGTGTCGATAGGTGTATCCTGCATAAGGAATCACGACGCTGCAACTGGAGGAATCCTGCTATTTCAATCATACCCGCTTCAAGGCAAGAGGGATAACATTCATGACATAGCTTCATTATTGGCACTATGATTCTATTGAGTCAATACTACTCAGATTCCCTTTCAGCAGAAAGGCTCCGGAGATGCTACGAGATTGCGCCTCCAAGAGTCGCTCGATACCTGCAAGCAGAGATAGAACACGTTCTAGCGAAAATCAAGCCTTCAGATACTGTGCTGGAACTAGGATGCGGCTACGGTCGAGTTCTTGGAGGACTGCTAGGAAAGACCCGAAAGGTTGTAGGGATCGATACATCGAAGGCGAGTCTTGATCAAGCGAAGAAGAACCTTCGGGATCATTCAAATCTGGATCTTGCTCAGATGAATGCTGTCAATCTTGGGTTTATTGACGGATGTTTCGATGTTGTGATCTGCATCCAGAATGGGATATCTGCGTTTAGGATCAATCAGGAGAATCTCCTCATCGAAAGTCTACGTGTCACACGAGAGGGCGGAACATGCCTGTTCTCTAGCTACTCCGATAGCTTCTGGGAGCACCGACTCGAGTGGTTTCACCTCCAAGCCTCAGAGGGTTTCATCGGAGCGATAGACTTGGAAAAAACAGGAAATGGTAGCATTGTTTGCAAGGACGGGTTTCAAGCCACAACTCTCCGTCGTGAAGACTTCTCCGAGTTGGTGTCCGGGATTGGCGTCACAGCAACAATAGATGAAGTTGATGAATCCAGTATCTTCTGCGAAATACGTGTTTAGGCCGGCCGCTAGCCTTCTTGCGGGAGTTGTCATTCCAAACAACTTTTAACTTCCCTTCCGACGAGGCCAAAAACATGCAGGACCTTTCTCGTGCGGACTTGGCTGAACAGGTCATTCCCTCTCTTCAGGAAATCCAAGAACGCCTCGGGTATATACCGCGCGAAGCTATCACTTGGTTGGCTGACAAACTTCACCTCAGCGAGCAAGAAATCTATGGCGTAGCTAGTTTCTACAATAACTTCAGATTCACCCCACCTGGCAAACATCACCTAAGAATCTGTCTTGGTACAGCTTGTCATGTTCAGGGTGGTGACCGCCTGCTAGCTGCGACAAGCGAAAAGCTGGGTATCAAGCCCGGAGACACAACTTCTGATGGGAGATACAGTCTGGAAAGAGTTGCGTGTGTTGGCTGTTGCGCGCTTGCACCCGCCGTAGTTCTTGACGATGTAGTACACGGCCGGACGACACAGCGATCGTTGAAGCGGCTACTAGACAGCATTGACCGAGAGGACAGAAAGGCAAAGAAGTCAGAGGGTGGTTCACAATGAATCCCGGCATTGAGTCTGAGCAGAGTATCCTTGAGATACGAGTATGCCGAGGGACTGGTTGTGAGTCCGCAAGGGCGAATCAACTCCTAGAAGCCCTGAATAAGGAAGTTGCCGACAAGGGATTGGAGGATAAAGTGCGTATCAAGACAATCGGGTGCCATGGTTTCTGCGAACAGGGCCCGGTTATTACGGTGGAACCTGAGGGATTGTTCTACTGTAAAGTTGACGAGAAGGACATCAAGGAGATTGTAGAATCACACATCATTGGTGGAAAGCCAGTGGAGAGGCTCTTCTATACAGAACCTGCAACTGGAGAGATAATCTCCAAGTACGAGGATATTCCTTTCTACAAGGGACAAAAGAAGGTAGTGCTCCGCAACTGCGGGGAGATAGACCCAGGTAGTATTGATGAATACATCGAGAAGGGCGGTTACGACGGTTTGAAGAAGGCACTCCTTGAGATGAAACCAGAGCAGGTTATCAATCAAGTGCTCAAGTCAGGTCTACGGGGGCGAGGTGGTGCAGGCTTCCCAACAGGGCTGAAATGGAAATTTGGGCGTGGGAGTAAGAGCGACAAGAAATACGTTATCTGCAACGCAGACGAGGGTGATCCGGGCGCGTTCATGGATGGAGCGATACTTGTGGCAGATCCTCACGCAGTGTTAGAAGGACTGATCGCTGCAGCTTACAGCATTGGAGCTGACGAGGGTTTCGTTTACGTCCGTCATGAATACCCGCAAGCTGTAGATAGCATCAAGAAGGCGATTATCGACTCACGGAAAAGAGGATTCCTGGGTAAGGACATACTCGGCAGCGGCTTTAGCTTCGATTTGTCTGTCAAAGAAGGTGCAGGCGCATTTGTGTGTGGTGAAGAAACTGCGCTAATGACCTCAATCGAGGGAAACCGTGGAACGCCGCGTCCAAGACCACCATTCCCAACTGATTCAGGACTCTGGGGAAAACCCACCTGCATCAACAATGTGAAGACACTTGCGACAATCCCTATCATTTTGCGAAAGGGGGCTGAATGGTTCGCATCGATTGGTACTGAGAAGAGCAAAGGCACAGCCATATTCTCGCTGACTGGCAAGGTGAAGAACACAGGACTTGTGGAAGTGCCGATGGGGACAACTTTGCGTCATATCATATTCAACGTAGGAGGTGGAATCCAAGGGGATGCCAAGTTTAAAGCTGTGCAGACAGGAGGGCCCTCTGGTGGATGCCTTCCCGCCGATAAGCTAGACCTCCCAGTTGATTATGACTCTCTGACACAAGCAGGAACGATCATGGGCTCCGGTGGGATGATCGTAATGGACGAAACCACTTGCATGGTAGATGTGGCTCGGTATTTCCTTTCGTTTACACAAGCAGAGTCCTGCGGTAAATGCACGCCATGCAGAATGGGTACACTAGAAATGCTTAGGATACTTGACAAAATCAAATCGGGAAACGGAGAAGAAGGCGACATAGAGAAGCTTCAGGAGATAGCAATCACGGTGAAGGAGGGCTCCCTCTGCGGACTGGGACAAACTGCCCCCAATCCAGTACTTACCACGATTCGATACTTCCGCGATGAGTATGAAGCGCATATTCGTGACAAATTTTGTCCTGCTGAAGTCTGCAAGGCCCTCATAAAGTATGTAGTAGTGCCTGAGAAGTGCATAGGTTGCGGGGCGTGTTTACGAATCTGCCCTGCTAATGCGATTACTGGAAAGAAGAACGAGGTGCATGTAATCTCAGATGAACTATGCATCAAATGCGGGGCTTGTTTCGAGGTGTGTCCACCCAAGGCGAGCGCTATTGACAAGATACCTGCACACCATGGAGGTGGGCACTAATGCCGAGCCTGACGATAGACGGAAAGCGGATTCAGTTCAAGGAAGATGGCCGCACAATATTGGATATTGCTCGTGAAGAGGGAATCTATATCCCCACGCTATGCGACCATCCGGACCTTCCTCCACACGGCGGATGCAGAATGTGTCTTGTTGAGGTCGAAGGAATGAAGGGCTTTGTCACAGCATGCACAACTCCTGCGAAGGATAGCATGATAGTGGACACAACCAATGATGCCCTAATGAAGCTGAAGCGCAATATCCTTCAGCTGTTGCTTATAGAGCATCCATCTGCATGCGTCGTTTGCGCCGAGTGGAACACTTGCAATGAGTATCGCAGTCAGCCCTTCAAGTCAGGTTTGATCACAGGGTGTAGTACTTGTCCAAGCAAGGCGTCTTGTGAGCTTCGCGATGTAGTCGAATACGTAGGACTTGATGATTTAGGTTTCATTCCAAGGTATAAGGAAATGCCTGTTGAGAAAGATGATCCATTCTTTGATAGAGACTACAACATCTGCATTCTATGCGCAAGGTGTGTCAGAGTCTGCGATGAGATAAGAGGCACAGGAGCTATCAGCTTTGCCAAGCGTGGTCATGAAACAAGAGTGGATACCGCCTTCGGTAACTCACACTTGGATAGTGGTTGCTGGTTCTGCGGAGCTTGCATCGACGTTTGCCCAACCGGCGCACTATCACCTCGAATGATGAAATGGCACGGAACACCTGATGAAACAGTCGAAACAACCTGCATGCTTTGTGGCACTGGATGTCAGATAGAGTTTGACGTGAAGTGGAATAAGATAATGGCATCTCATCCGGGTTCTGAAAACTCCGAGCCAAACCGGGGCCACACATGCGTTCTGGGCAGGTTCTGCATCCCATCATTGATGAATGCCCCCGACAGACTCAAGATTCCCACTGTTAGACGGGAAGGAGTCAGCATCCCCGTTTCATGGGATGAGGCATATGAGCGCATAGCGGAAATTCTCAACGAAACCGCTCCAGAAAGAATCGGTTTTGTAGGAGGACCTCACCTCACGTCAGAGGCTGCATATCTTCTTCAGAAGCTGGCTCGTAGTGCAATAGGAACCCCGAATGTTGACTTCAGAGGCTCAGGTTTTGCTTCACTTGTTGTCAGAACACTTGCGGACACTGACAGCTTTGCAAAGGTTGGGACACTTCGAGATCTTGAGAAGGCAGATTGGATTATTGCAGTGGGAGGCGACTTTGCAAAGACCCACCAAGTTGTCGCCAAATCGTGTTATCAAGCAGTGGCAAGAGGTGCACCACTGATACTCATTGGAGCGGCCGGCGTGAACTTGAAGAGATGGGCAACAGAACACATCACACTCAAGGCTAAGGATTTCTCAACAATACTCTCACAGCTAGCAGAAGATGATGAGAAGCTTAAGGGAGTGAAGAAGCAGCACGTTGAGCATATCAAATCAATTGTTTCAAAGGGGAAGGGAGCTATCGTATTCGGCTCTGGTATTCTTCTAGCGAGAAATCCGGAAGAAGCAATGACAGCCCTTCTGAAAATGATTGGTGACAAGGGTCGAATCTACCCCACATTCGATTATGGCAATGAGGTGGGAGCGATAATGGCTGGACTGCAGCCGGACCTGCTGCCAGGACTCACATCAGTGACCGCATCGAGTGTCAGGAAAAAATTCGAAGCCCTCTGGGGAAAGAAAATCAAGGCGGGCCTAAGCTTAGAACAGATGCGTATGGCGGCCTCCAAAGGTGAACTTGATGTCCTCTATGTGACTGATGGCTCACTGCCCGTAAAAGGTTTCAAGAAAGTTAAGCATGTGATCTACCAATCCCCATTCCCCTCGGAATGGATCGATCGCGCGTCCGTGATTCTTCCCGCAGCAGGCTTTGTGGAGGACTCTGGAACAGTTGTCAACATGGAGATGAAGCAGCTTAAACTGAAACAGGTTACTCCGCCTATAGGAAATTCGAAACAGGATTGGCTAATACTAACCGAGCTTGGCAGGCAATTTGGATCGGAGGGCTTCAAATACAAGAGCCCGAAGAAGGTGGCGAAGGAGCTAAGGGAGTTTGCTAAGGAACTAGGTTCTGGCGCCATGGTAGAAGTTGAGCCGGTTCGGAAGGCTCCTGACTGGAACCCCGCGTACAGGGGCGCAATCATTGCTGAGAGAATACGGGATCTGAAGACATTCATTGACGCCTTGCCAGAAAGAGAACGTCCATTGTCTACCGAATCTATGGATGATTTCGTTAAGAGGTTATCAGAACAAGAGAGCGCAGACACCCAGGTGAAGGAGGTGGCCTGATGAAGGGCACAATAGTAATCAACGAACAAGTAGTTCCAAATGTAAGGCGCCTTGTACTTGAAGCCCCAGCCATCGCTCGTCATGCAAAGCCTGGGCAATTTGTGATTTTGATTCCAGATGCAGAGGGTGAGAGAATTCCCTTCACACTCTCCGATTGGGACGCTTCAGAAGGAACAATCACGATATTCTACTTGGAAGCTGGCGTTTCAACCATGAAACTCTCTCGCTTGAAGCCGGGTGAAGCTGTCTATACACTCGTGGGGCCTCTTGGCAAACCCACAGAGATTGAGAAGGTTGGAACTGTTCTCCTTGGGGGTGGATGCTACGGTCTTGGAGGAATCTACCCACTGGCTAGGGCGTTCAAGGAACAGGGGAACAAAGTCATTGCTCTTCTGGAGGCTCGCACGTCCTACCTCATCTATAACGAAGACAAGATTGGAGAGGAGGCAGACGAAGTCATCATCGCCACTGCGGATGGCTCTCGTGGAGTGCGAGGCCATGTCTGGGAGGCCATAAAGATCTTGGAGGAGAGGGGCGAGAAGATCGACCATGCACACTTCGTTGGGTGCACGTACATGATGATGACTTCCTCAAGAGCGACAGAACCGGCAGGGATCCCCACAATTGTTAGCCTTAATTCGCTCATGGTCGATGGCACCGGGATGTGTGGATGTTGCAGAGTTCTTGTAGGAGGCGAAACTAAATTCGCTTGCGTTGACGGGCCCGATTTCAATGGTCATTTGGTGGACTGGGATAATGTATTCGCTAGGGCAGGTGCTTACGTTGGTGAAGAGAACTTGGCATATCAGTTCCACCAAAGCAGAGCTGACGGAGCAATCAAAGACGACGGATGTAAGAATTGCGGCAAGGAGGCGATCTGATGGGCGGCAAGACTCTAACAGCAAAAGAGAGGATGGCAATCCCCAGAGCGAAGATGCCAGAGCAGAATCCTGCTGCACGTGCAGCCAATTTTGAAGAAGTTCCATTCGGATTGACAGCTGAGCAGGCTATGCTGGAGGCTCAGAGATGCATAAGTTGCAGGAATATGCCATGCGTTGCTGGATGCCCCGTTGGCGTCCACATTCCTGAGTTCATCGCACTTGTAGCTGAAGGCAAATTCGCAGAAGCAGCCAGGGAGATTAAGGAAACCAATGTTCTTCCTGCAGTTTGCGGTCGTGTCTGTCCACAAGAAATTCAATGTGAGGAAGCCTGCACATTGTGGAAGCGCTTTGGAGGAGTTTCTATTGGTGCTCTCGAAAGATTTGTAGCAGACTACGAGAGAAACAATAACCTAGTCAAGATTCCAAAGAAAGACTCATCCACCGGCAAGAAGGTAGCAGTCATCGGATCAGGACCATCAGGACTTACTGTTGCAGGAGACCTCGTTCTCAAGGGGCATGAGGTCACAGTCTATGAAGCACTGCATGAAGCTGGGGGTGTCCTCATTTACGGTATTCCGGAATTCAGGCTTCCGAAGGAGATAGTGAAGGCTGAAGTTGGTTACATGGAAAGCCTAGGTGTCAAGTTCGTGATGAACGTTGTTGTAGGATTGACCATGACCATTGACGAGTTGTTTGATGAACTCGGATACGATGCCGTCTATATCGGCGTTGGCGCGGGCCTTCCAAGATTCATGCGAATCGATGGCGAAGACATGAACGGTGTCTTCTCAGCCAACGAGTATCTCACCAGATCGAACCTAATGAAGGGATATCTGTTCCCCGAGTATGATTCACCACTTCCGCCAGGCAGGCGCGTCTGCGTCGTTGGTGGAGGAAATGTAGCAATGGACTCAGCACGAACAGCGAAACGCCTAGGTGCGGACGTCACCATAGTCTATCGTCGTGCCAGAGAACAACTACCCGCAAGAAGTGCGGAAGTTCACCATGCTGAAGAAGAGGGCATTGAATTCAAACTGCTCTCAAACCCCGTCAGGCTTTTCGGAGAGAATGGCAGAGTTACTGGTATGGAGTGCATTCGGATGGAACTTGGAGAACCCGACGACAGTGGTCGCCGGCGGCCAATACCGATAGAGGGTGCGTTCTTCAAGATAGAGTGTGACCAGGTAATAATGGCCATTGGTTCAGGAGCCAATCCAGTCTTGACGAAGACCATGAAAGACCTGGAACTCAACCGCTGGGGATACATCGAGGTGGACGAGAACAATCGCACCAGTATGCCAATGGTCTGGGCAGGCGGCGATATCGTGACAGGGGCAGCAACAGTAATCTTGGCCATGGGAGCTGGTCGAATCGCGGCCAATTCAATGCACGCAGAACTCATGGGACTACCGCAACCAGGAACTGAGGAGTCGTAAAGAATCGAAATCCGCACCTTAATTGCGGTCATTGGTACGACTCAAAGGTCATGTCACGCCACTAGTTTTATCAACGGTTAGGAATCCCTTCACTCGGTCGTACATATGTCACATCGACGCGGTCTAAGATTTGCAAAGACAACCTGCCCGATATGCGGGAGTAAGGAAGTCGCCAGGGATGATTCCAAGGGCGATCTTCTCTGCACCAACTGTGGCAATATAATGACTCGAAGGGATACCAGAGCGGTCGGCAAATACGAAGTTGCTCAGCACTTGAAGCGAAATGGAAAGATGACCTTCCCGATGTTGAGGGAGGTCACTGGTGCCTCTGATGACAAGCTCTTCGGTGTGATTGAGAACATGGAAAATATGGGCTTGATCCAAGACATAGGTGGTAAGTACGCATTGACCAAACGCGGTCAACGCTGGTACAGGCAGAGACTCGGACAGGAATGGGGCTATTAGTGTCCTTCGGGACACCGCCTCGCGCTGTTAGTTGATACTCCGTTAACGAGACTGATGTCGTAGATTACGTTTCTTTGCGTGCACCTATCTCAACCGTTCATTGTAGGTTGGACCAATGATATGCTACTTCACTACTTAGTTTGTAGCAGGGAACCCACAAGACCCTCGAAGAGGGCGTGTCTGTTAGAACGCCTTCACGGACCTCAGCCTTCCACTGGCCGTCCGTGAGATTGTGTTCTCTGCGCAAACCATCTCGTACGTGGAAAGGAATGTTCTTCTGCATACCCGCATAACCACTACGGGGACAGGCTTATGGCAAGACGCAACCGTGTCGCACTGGTGACTGCTGCCACGATTGCTACAATCGTCGTGCTTGCTTTCTGCCTTCTCTCGATCTGGAATTCATCTGGTCTGAGAGACGCATCCAGTCTAACCTGGGGTGTCAACGAGGGTGACGAATTTGTCTACTTGGTTGTTATAGGCGGCTATATGACATCGATAGACCCCGAGAACAGCTCAAACATGATCTTGGGACCACCCTACTTGGCTCCGATGAACAACACCCTTGTAAGGTTCAACGTAACCAGTTTCCCATCTCTACCGTTGGTCATAAATGGTGATATCTTCGCAGAAGAAGTCCTCAATTATCCCAAGACTGAGTGTAGATTCGAGAACGGGTCGGAGATTCCTTCGATATTCAGGGACTACATCAACAGATTATTGTATCGATGCCTACTTCCCGTTGGTGATTGGCCACTTCTTGACTCACTCTATCCAAACGAAACGGAAATGGCGTACTATCCTGGAGTGTATCTCTCAAGGACCTATGCGGACTCCTTTTCCATCGGATATCTGTTATACGGAACTGACACCGTTTCCAGATGGAGCGGAAATGTGTCTCTCACCACTGGTATTCCCATAGTGACCGTATCCAAATACCGCGCCGCGGGCACTCGTCACAATGACAGGCTAGTACTCGTGACCTAGTAGGAGCGAGATAAAACAGCTATTGACAAGCTCCGAATTCGGATATCGTGTTGTTCACCGGGAGCCCATAAGACCCTCGAAGAGGGCGTATCTGGCTCACCTCTGAATTCTTGTATTATCTGACGGGGCCCTAGGGTGCACAGTACTTAAGATGGACTTGGCTCCTGCCTAGCGTGGAGAAGGTTTAGTTTGGAGAACAGTGATGATTATGATATCAGTCACTGGACAATAGAGAGCTATTTAGTGGCGGCAGATGTCATGTCACACATCAATAGAGCTGTTTCATGAACTTCCATGTTTTTCGATGGTCTGGAGTCCTTTGGTGTCCACATAATACTCGGAGTATCCACAATTAGTGCAAACGTAAGTGACTTGTCTTGCGACTCTCCACGTAGAGATAATAATTGCTCCCCGCCTGTTCCGCGAACTATGCTCATCATTCCAAATCCGTGTACTTCCACACTTGGGGCAACGTTCTGATTGTTTCATGAATGACCCCCTGAATTAATATGTAGTTCTCCCTAAAGTACATTGGTAGGTTCCTTCCCAATCTCATCGTCTGTGCTTCCATCTTCCCTTGAATTATCCAAAGAATGAGAAACCAAGCTCTGAGCACACATTGCTTCGGCTTGCCAATGTACTACTCAAACCTGCTGATTCGATGTGCGATGCCCGAAGCTAGGACTAATCCAAGAAACAAGTCCATCCCTCAGTTTCGCTCACTATTGCAAGACCACGAGGTTAAATGGAGAGTCACACATACTTTAGAATGGTGGAAGTGATGGCAAGGATCTCCTTGTTGAGGATGACCGTTCTCACTTGGGTCATCCTGATGTGTGTTTCTCCTGCGTGGACCAAAGAGCCACAATGCTTTCTCAGGTGCTGCCATGCACTGAGCAACGGTCAGGGACCCATATTCTTAAGCTATAGCGATTCCTATGCAAATGGATATGATCCTGAAACCATTATCACCTTCACAGTCACAGTTGAAGATCCAGATGGAATCGAAACTGTCATAGCCTCATACAGAAACCGGACTGAGGATCAATGGTCTAACATCACCATGCAGGACATGGATGAGAACTCAACAAGGTCTCGTTATGCGGCATACCTTCATGTCGAAGTCCCTGAACCCGGAGTCTATATCTGGGATATCCGGTACGTGGCCAACGACACACTCGGTTATAGTAGTGTTTCTGATGTCATTCAGCACTCCTACGCATGGAACTGGCCAGACCCTGACCCGACTCCCGTAATCGTTCTGGCCATCATTGGAGTGGTAACATTGATGGTGGTAATTGGTGCTGTTATGAAACGAGGTGTATTGCGGCCAAAGAGTTGACAAAAGCAAGAGGACTAGTCTGCATCCGCTCGATTGCTTTGGGAATCTCTGGACCTCAAACTGGGGATTATGGGGCGGAAGATGTAAGCGAGCCCCAACAGTAACCATAGCGCTGACCACAGCAGCCTCAATCCCACGTTCGGGATGAAATAATCGTAGATGAAACGGTCTCCAGCACTAAGCTGAGGAGCAATAGGCATCGAAATGTTAGTTGCCAACGGAGTCCACGTGATGCTAAATGGAATAGGAAAAAGGCAATGACCACTGCTTGGCCACAAAGCACCATTGATGACATATTGAGCAAGAATATCCAGATGAATCTGGTACACAAAAGGAAGATAGATCACAAACACAACTAGAACAAGGATGCTCCTTATCGGGGTGGTCTTGTGCTTGGCTATCAGTATGACAAGTCGACCAGTCGATGAATGCTTTTTTCCCGTTGACATATGCAATCCTGCAAAATCAAGGAGGATTGTTGTGCATAAAATTCATGCTGACATCAACGCAGTGAGGAACATCGTTCACGTTCGATCAAGGTTCAGTGTCGTTTCTGGACAGACAAAGCGTCCAACTCTGGCCGGATTGCAATGAACGTGTTTGGCATGGTTTCCTAGCTATCTGGTCGCTTGGTTAGCGATAGAAGCTTGACCACTATGATAATCAAGGCAATACCTGTTACGGCGGAGGCGACTCTTCCAGCCAGCAGGATCGGATTGTGCATGAAATGGCTGGCAAACCATATGGATTCAGCAAGAACTCCTGTTTCCCTGGAAACCACTGTTATCTCCATGTGGTTGTAGTCCACCAAGTATTCGTCCACCTGGTTTATGACAGCTACTGAGGGGTATTCCGAAAGGTTCGTTCTCATTGTGGTTGGTGAATGTGGTAACGACTGGCTTGGAAGAATCATGTGGCGATTGGGTATTCCATTTTGGTCATTCTCAAAGACAGTTGTGACTCCTGAGAGCTGAGTGAAAATAAAATCACTATCGCCATCATTATCTAGGTCTGCAAGACTGGCGCCTAAGAACGCAGAAGCAAATGACCACACTACCGGACTTCCTGAGAATCCCGTAGCTGATGTTCTCAGGAAAACAATTCGACTGGATCTTGGTCCGTCATTGACGACCACTAGGAAGTCCTTAGTTGAATCATCATCAAGGTCCACTGGCAAAATCCATGCATTGTCGATATAGCCAATCCATTGCCCTATGTTTATGAACAGACTGGCATTGCTGGGGTAGACACTCGAAACCACTGTGAAGTTTCCGTCGTTATGAAGCATTGCTATCTCTCCACGACCATTCTGGTCGGGATCAACTCCTGTTACGGCGACAGGAATACTTGAGCAAGAAATTGTGAGATTGAGAGAAAAGTCCCCATGTCCGTTGTTGGAGTAAAGGCATATTCTGTAATCATCACCACTGAGAGTCAATCCGATGTCCGTTCTATTTTCGTATTCAAGATGAAACGGAAACAGAGAACGGATATTTTGTGCTGAGTCAACACTGTAGAATGACCGGTTCGCGAAATCGGCAGACCCATCATTGTAGAGAACTACGAAGGAGCTCGTACTATTCCTGCAGCATATATCGGGGTCTGCATCTCCATCAAGGTCTGTGACTACCAGTCCTCCATATGTTTCCCTGGCGCCGAGCAACGTGCTCAGCTGGAATTCGCCAGACTGGTTCTGCATGGCAATCTGCAGTGATTGAAAGCCAGTTAGAACCACGTCATCCAGCTGATCGGAGTTCAAGTCTCCAACATACATGTCCCGATAGACATGTTCAGGTATCAGGTCGATAGAGAGCTGGCTGTAAGTGTTTCTATCAACGTTGGTGGCAACATAAGGAATGACCCAGAAGAAAGCGGTCGTTGTGATGAGGACGGCAAGAAGACCAGCAAGTACTCTCTTGAGAACGCGCATATTGTTCATCATTGTACTTCACATCCTTAGGATTGCTTGAATCAGTGTTTCATTTCCGGAAGCAACGCGCTGCAGGCATAGAGAATCCATCCAGCGAAGCTGCTTCCCATTCATACCACACCTGCTGTTTTCCCCTCATCATTCTTGTTCGTTATTCTTGGTAACATATCCCCAAAGAATGCTATTACTCCTAGAAAGAACACAAGTCCTGTTGGAACTGAGATTATCATGAATCCAATAGGGTCTATCACCCATATTGGTTCCCCAAATGCTAATCAGGATGCCACACGCTCACAATATAATGAAAAAGAAGTGAGTTAGCTAGACTCCAGATTACAAAGCTACTGAGCATTAATAGCAGTCCACTATGCCACTGTTTCAACAAACATACCCACTTTCTCTTGGTACGCTTCGTATTAAGCATATAGTCTGAAGACTAGCAGATGGACATTACATGTGAATCGGACGATGTGGCTGGTTCACCTCTGAATTCTTGTATTACTGGATAGGGCCGTTTGAACAATTTAGTTATTAACGAAGGATGAGATGAAACAATGTAGGCTATTCCTTCTAGCCTTGAATGGGCTTGGGGTATCCAAAGGTACGTTCTGATCATGGAGAAGATTAGGAAACTCGAGAAGCAATGCTAAGCATGTAGACCCGGTCACGCTCAATCATTCAATAGAAGTGTGATTGTGAGTATCCATGAGAAGGACTCAACAGCATTCCACGCCCACAGATTGGCTGAGTATGGCAGTCCGGTTGTCAGAGATAGGTTTCCATTCCAACCACTTGCATAGTCTGGTCCATACGACGTGTAACCAATCTCGAAGGAGCTAGTATGTTGCTTGGCGATATACCAAGTCTTCATGAATGGCGGTTCTGGATCCTCATCTTCGTATAACGAATCAATCAGTGACCAGTCACCGACGGGAAGCAAAGTCAAGGAAATTAGTGACACCAATGCGTCATCATACCGTTCAGATAGTTCTGTTCCATTCTCCAAACTGACTTCAGTCTTAGTCTGGATAATTACGTCAGTAGCGAATGAGTTAGCATCTGTGAGGCCGGGAAGGTCTGGGAGGCATGATACTGTCGTGATGATTCTTGTGTTGTTTAGCGGTGCGAATGATAGAGGACACTCAACGCTGTCATTACTGATGCCCGTCATGTTGAAGCCACAGACATTGACCACGTACACATATTGGACCCCTTCGCTCACCCCCCATCACAATCGAGAAGAGTCTACCTTGGAGCTAAACTCGAGTATGTATACTGCAAATACCACTGACATTACGAGTAAGCTAACCAGGAGTACTGCTAATCGACGCTTTCGTCCAGTCATGGTCTTCATGTTCCTTGCTGGTTATTTTTCGGCAAAGAGAATTTCATCTCTGAGCCGAAGGAATGCAAATGGTATGGCGGGTAAGACAGATGCTATCATCAGTGCCCTGACAACGAGGCCAGGGATGTTCATTAGGAAGAGCTCTTCTGACTGGAAGTACTGGAAATAGGCCTTTTGTAATGGGAGACCTAGGGCGGCCAGGGGGAAGAGAAGAATGGCAATCAACAAGAGGGACACAAACCAAAAACGAGGGTTCTTTGCACAGTCTGAGATGAGTTGCTTTGTGTCTTTGGTCATAATCCCAATGATGACGAGTACATAGACGAGCGGGAACCCAGATAGAATCGGGCCTAAGACAAGTATTACGACCGGCCAGATGAATATGTGGCCCATAAGGATATAGATACACACGGCGATAATGAGCAAAGGAGCCGCAACAATCACCCCGAGTACGGTCCTGATGGCATCGGAAGTAGAAACGAATCTCTGCTGGAGAACCCGTCCGAACCATATAACGTTCAGGTTAGTCACGAACAAGATAGGCAGAAATACGATGAAGAGCCACAGTCCTATAATCGAAACATGAATGAAAAAAGGCCCTGCAATTCGTAACCAGAAGTCGATAGGCGGGACTAGGCCAAGAGTGGCTCCTAGTATGACTGCGAAGACTATACTCACACAATACGCCAATGTGAATGCGAAGTAATGAATAACCCGGGAGCTCCTGTGAGTATCGACACCCAGTTTGCTTTCAGTCATGCTTCATTACCTGTTTGGACATTGAGTATCTTCCATCGTAATTGATTGCTGCAAACCTTTTTTCATTTGTTTATTAACGCCGTATCTAGACAACAACTGATGAGCATTTAGGTCATCCTCTATGATCTGGGAGCTATGGTGGTGTCTGGTGGTTCGGCCCAGCGAGCCGCGGGAGTGAAAGTAGGGCTCATCCAGAAAGGCTTTTCTCAAAGGTATGAGTATCAATATCTTGGGAGTGCCAGTCCGTGGTTGGCAAGGCATAATGCTTCATGCTTTCGCTTCTTGGACTCAATAGATTCCTGTTTCCGTTCCATCGAAGTTACATGACCTCCTCTCGCGATCGATAAGGGATGCACAGTGTTTGTGGCGTGGGTGCGGTGAAAGACAATGGATGAACCAATGAACTCAAAGACATGGTGCCTGATTGTAATCTCTACATTCGCCATGCCCATGTCTATTATGTATTGGGACAGTGTATGGTTGGAATCCTTTGACCAAGTCTTTGTCTTTGTATGGGGCTATATCAGCGTGTGGAACTACCGAATTGGACTGGGTCTCGTGGGAGGTCACGCTTTTGATTCTCTGGCACTCGTCACGTTGACTGTGACATGGATAGTGCTGGGCTTGGGCCTGACCATGAACATTCGCCACACAATAATGAATCCAGAAGATTCAGGCATTGGGCTGTGTATTGCCTGTGCGGTCCTTGTGTTTCAGACAATTCTCCCTATCATAGTCTTCTCCCTTGCGATGGCCCCTTCGTTCTTCATTAGGTTTATCATCCCCATTCCGGTTCCATCGATTCTCGCTGTGTGGAGTCATGCAATTCTTTATCTCAATAGCGCAGGAGCTTCCGCCGACTGATACTATGAATGGCCTGTAGATTCCATCTAGAATCCTCCTGTGGGGTTCCCAAGGTCCCTGACGCATTCCAGCAGGCAATACAGTATGATGGGCTCAGTATCCGCTTTTTGTTGCGCCATGATGTGCAATTGACAGTCATAAAGAACCCAAAGACCTCCTTCAAGCACGTTGCGCCCTACTAGTCCGTAGTCTGCGACAACACCATTGCTGACAGTTCGAAATTACGCGCTTTGCCCACCAGGATTCACCCTTCCACTGACC
Organism: Candidatus Thorarchaeota archaeon; assembly: GCA_030612365.1. Classification (GTDB taxonomy): domain Archaea; phylum Asgardarchaeota; class Thorarchaeia; order Thorarchaeales; family Thorarchaeaceae; genus WTCK01. Next base: position 2,167 of record JAUWOA010000004.1, on the reverse strand, counting down.
ATCCATGATAGCGCTTTCTGCTTCAACATGACTCGAGCCTTCCACTGACCGTCCTGATAGACCCACTTCAACAACATCCTTAAAACGCGAAGGAGTAGTGAGCCATCCGAAACACAGCCTTGTGTAGTCTGGTTTGGGACGGCAGCCTTCCACTGACCGCCCGTGAGATCGCATCATAGTCCAATATGATCCAAGCCTTCCACTGACCGTCCGCGTGCGGACAATCGCGCCTGTAGTCTAGGGGCAATGATTCCACCCTTCCAAGGTGGTGACCCGGGTTCGATTCCCGGCAGGCGCACCATTCCTTTCCTAAACAGTGAGTGAACCGCGTCTACGGACTTCTGTGTTCCACCCTTACCCCGCCCAGCGTCACCGCGAACCTTCAGTGCTACCTGAAGGCAAGCAGGGTCTTTGACAACCATCATCGGGATTGAATCCCTCCTGTAGTCCTGGCTTCTCTCTTCTGCCCTATCCTGATTGCATCATCTCCAGTGGCAGAGAGTTTTTCCACAGTTCTTACCACGGCAAGGTCATCATCACTCTTCTGAACTCCGTCGCCGAAGTCAAGAAGGCTCAATTGAGCAGAGTGAATAGCCGCGGACTCCCCAAGATGTGATGTATCATCCTTAGAGGGGAGTGGGGACTTCCGTTTAGAAGAACGAATCTTCCTCGCGGCCTTCGGGGCTGGAGCTCTCTCGGGGAGAGCCCAACGCCCTAGTCCTTTCTCATCCCGAAGTGCGGGAGTGAGCTTAATTAGGCGACGCGCGATATTTAGCGAGCCATTGCGGTCTGCATTCGTGCGAAAGCCGCAAGTATGACATACGAAAATTGACTGCTTAGGTCGGATTCCCTTGCGACCACATTTCCAGCATAGGATGGAGGTCCAAGCTTCAGGCACCGTTTGGAATCTAGCACTCTTCCCCTCAACCTTCCACCCAAGCTGAGATAGTCCGTGTTTGAGAGAGAGAGTAATGCGGGAGAAGGACCACCTATGGACCATCCCGCGGAACTTCCGACCCTTGTAGTTTCCCTTTCGAGCGCTACCTCTAATCCCCTTCAGTCTACCGAGGGCGATATAGAGTTCGAACTCTTCATTGAGAGTCTTGATGTAGGCAAGGAGCTGACTTACAAGAAGCCGATCATGCTCCTTGGCGACCTTCTCTCTCTTCAATCGGAGAGTCTTGAGCTTGGTTAACACTCCTTCGTAGTGCAGTCCTTTGTTCTTACGAGTGTCGAATTCTTGTTGTAGTTGTGCGACCAGTTCATCATACTTGACCATCAGCTTGGCTTTATCTTCTTGGTAGAAGTACCGAGTTTCAGACACTTTCTTGGGCGTAAGTAGTGTGGTGCAGACTGCTCGGTTGATACCAAGGTCAATTCCCAGAACAGCTGCAGATTGTTGGTTTGAAGGGCTAGTTTCAACAGTTGATAATCTCACTGCAACTGTAGTCCACCATTTGCCTTCTCGGTCTTTGAAGACTTGCAGTGCCTTTGGATTTCCCCGCCGAAGCTGGCTAAGATGGAATGGCGACGTCTTCAGAGGTACTAACAGTCTGTCGTGGGTTTTTCGACCCTCAGGGGTTGAGTCCAGAGAGTCCCTCAGATTGATCCACCAACGGGCAGCTCTCGTTCTATGCTCGACGAGCTTCGCTCTGTAGGGGATATATACCCACCGAGGAATTCTCCGAGAGCGGTTTATTTCGCAGGGCCTCGATGCACGACGCCACTTTTTCGCACGAAGAGCCAAGTAGCTCTCATAATTCGCAACTGCAGCCCTCCGACACTCAGTTAATTCGTTTGCTGAAGCTCTTGGAAAGCGAGCTTTGAGATCGTACTTGACAACCAATCTCTGATTTGTGTCACATGTAGTCCTCACTGCTGTCATAGTCATGGCATGAAGTTTGCTTTCGTCGATGCGTTTCCTATTCCTTCCTCGCAGAAGGTCAAGTTCATTCGCTTCGATAATGCCAACAAGCGCTCGAATCACTCTGGTATCCCGACCCATAATCTGCGTCAGTCTTTGGCGTGACCGTTTGGTCATAGCTTCCCAGTTGATGGGAATCTTGACACTGATTACTGGGGTTTGGGATTGAACCATCACGTTCGCCTTCGAGGATATATAAACTCTGACCAGTCCGGTCAGACGAGTTCACTCCCATTCTTGTTC
>JAUWOA010000005.1 GCA_030612365.1 Candidatus Thorarchaeota archaeon | reverse complement strand
CTAGACTACCGACCCATGAGTAGTTCAGGCGTTATTCGAGAGCAAAATAAAGGTTGCCACCTGCTGCAAAGTTTAGAACACGTGTTCCAAGCAAGTGGATTCATCGGATTGCTTGAATACGCTGTATTTCACAAAGAATAGAAGTGCCTAAGTTAACAGGTGAAGATAGGGTAGGTGCCAATGACTACTGACTTGATTTATCATGAAACGTTCACGAAGCATATGCTCTCCCCTGGACATCCTGAAAGTCCTAAGAGGCTGAAAGTTGCCTTGGAACGCATTGGCAGCACGGGACTTGTTGAGGGCTCAAAAGTCACCATTGTGAAACCGGAAAAGGCGAACCTGAGCGAAGTACGCGCTCTGCATGGTGATGACTATATCCAAGAACTGCATGCGAAGTCAGAGAAAGGCGGAGGATCTTTCACAATGGATACGTCTGCCAATAGATACACGTATGATGCAGCTCTACTGGCCGCAGGCGGGGGCATACTGGCAGTAGACAGAATCCAGGACGGTGTATCAGAGAATGCGTATGTTCTCTGTCGACCTCCAGGACATCATGCTGAGCATTCGAGAGCATTTGGATTCTGTTTCATCAATAACATCGCAGTGGCTGCTCAACACCTCATAGAGAAATGGAACCTTGAGCGTGTGCTAATAGTGGACTATGATGCTCATCATGGGAATGGAACACAGAGCGCCTTCTATTCTAGTAATCGTGTGTTATACATTGGATTGCATCAAGACGGGAGAACCTTGTTCCCGGGTTCCGGATTCCCCAATGAAATAGGTTCAGGAAAAGGCGAGGGATACAATGTGAATCTGGCAATGCATCCTGGAGCTGGAGACCGGTCTTATGAGATGGCATTTCAAAGGGTTGTCGAGCCAATAGCTGCCTCATTCAATCCGGAGTTCATCCTCGTTTCAGTGGGCTTTGATGGACACTTCAATGACCCGCTCACGTCTTTGGGTTTAACTACATCAGGACTCTCAACGATGAATGCGAAGCTTCATGCTATGGCAAGGAAACACTCAAGCGGACGACTTGCGTTCTTTCTTGAGGGGGGATATAATCTTGACATTGTCGGAAGGGGCTCACAGAATTTGGTGGAACAGCTTGCAGGAGTCCAAATCACACACTTCGAAGATAGTCATATGGAGAGCGAGAATTGTACCGTGTATACCAAGGTCCTGTTGGATGGCATGAATGGGATGCTAGGCGGTGTATGGAAACTCTAATCATTAGAGGGTTCGAAGTCCTCTAATAGAGTCTGCATTGGACCCAAATCGCCTTCATCATCTGAGGAAGCCTGAGTAGGCTGGCCCATTGTGTCAACCTCAATGCCCAGTTGTTTCTTGATTGAAGTTGCCACACCGGTGCCTATCGTTGGCACACGTGCAACCTCCTCAAGGGGTGTATGATACAAATTAGCCATTGTACGCAGTCCATGGTTATATAGCATTCTTCCTCTGATGCGCCCAACTCCTCTGAGCGTAACAAGTTCAAGTAGCTCCTGACGTACGCCGTATTTCATTCTCGAATGGAGTGTATGCAGACTCGGCACATGATGAGTTGCTCCTATGACTCGGGCAATCTCTGATGCAGAATAAAGCAGCCATCCAGCAGTTTGGATGTAACGACGAACGTCGCCTACGCCGACACTATAGTCCTCAGTAATATCTTTCTCTGATTGCTCCGAGAGCCAATCTTGCAGCATACGAGCGGTTTTGACTTGGGCTAGAAATAGAGAGTAGGCTTCTCGGTCTTCCCAGCTATCTGGCGGGTCTACGAGAAAGTCGTCAAGGTGGCCTTCGATGTAGTATTCATAATCCTCAATCTCAGAACGAGCTACATACGTGGTAGGCTGGTCTGGAGTGTGGCAGATGAGGTGAAGCACTCCAATCGATGAGAGAGCCTGTGCTTTGGAAAGAGCATCTCGAAACAGGATTGCCGTGTATGGATCTATGTACAATTTTGAAGCTCTCTGGCCCAAAGGAGTGGCCACCAGTGTTCCGCTCTCATTACACGCAAGCAAGCCGCCGTTCTCAAGGAAAGATAACGCAGCTGAGATATGATCTTCAATTTCCCAGCCTTCAAATTGAGATGAGAAGAAAGTGCCACTGATCAAATCATCTATCTCATCACGGTTATGGGTCATCTCCGCGGCAACTGAGGCCAGTAGATGAGAGCGTAATGCAGAGGGAGAAGCCAACTTGGAAGTAATTGATTCGGGTTCTGAGAGCACATAATGGTCCATCAGAAACTCCTGTTCTTGCTCAGTTTTCGCGATTAGTATTGCTTCACCATACTTATCGTACTTAGGTCGTCCTGCACGACCCGCCATCTGTTTGTATTCAAGTATGGGAATTGCATAGCGTCCTCGACTTTTTTCAAAACGATGATAGTCGCGTAGTATTACTCGTCTTGCAGGCAAGTTTACGCCAGCTGCGAGTGTGGGAGTGGCAACGATTACCTTCAGCTGGTCCTTCTTGAAGCATTCCTCAACATATGTGCGCTCGCGATTCGCCAGACCAGCATGGTGAAACGCTACTCCCATACTCATAACTCGAGCAAGAGTCTTGGACGATTCAGGAACTGACTCACCGCTCCCGATTCTACGAGCTACTCTGGAGAGTTCTGTAAGAGTATCTTTGACAACGTATGGGCGTACACTGGACGCTAGTTTCTTGGCGACTGATACTGTGGACCTTCGACTTGATACAAACACCAAAACCTGACCTTCCTCATCAAGGATGTCACAAACAAGATCGATCAATTCCTCTTTGCGAGCTCTCTTAATTCCCCTCGTTAATCCGTCATTGAACAGTATTGTGCCATCGAGCAGGACTCCTTCACGTAATGGTACAGGACGCCAATCGCTTTTCACAAGTTCTGCATCCAGCCAGTCAGCTATCTCTCCAGCATTTGATATTGTTGCGCTCAACGCTACAATCTGAATCCCCGGAATTATTCGCAATAGCTTCGCCAGTACCATTTCAACTGTGGGCCCCCTTGATGGGTCATTCACGAGATGGACTTCGTCAACGGTAATGATTCCGATTTCACTCAACCAATTTGTGCCATGACGTATGAGTGAATCAGCCCGTTCTGTTGTCAGTATGATAATGTCAGCTTCACGCAAACGTGTGCCTGGCGAGTCATAATCTCCTACTGACATCGCTGTCGTGATTCCAAGCTGCTCGTATTTCTTAAACTCAACATACTTTTCATGAGCAAGAGAACGCAATGGAACTAGATAGAGAGCCTTGCCATTCCCCTTCAAAATGGTCTTGAGCATGCATATCTCAGCAACGAGTGTCTTTCCTGAGCTTGTGGGGATTGCAAGCACAAGGTTTTTGCCTTCAAGCACACCCGTTTCAAAAGCATGTTCTTGAGGGGGAAAGAGCTTGTTTATGCCGAAACTGTGAAGAAGATCGATGATCTTCCGATTGATTGGGAGACTTTCCAGGGTCTTCTTCTTCCTTGTCATTGGGACACCTGTTGTGACTTCTGTGTTCAACTCTGGGCTCGTCTAACCTTGCCCTCCCTAGGATGAAAGAGGATGCCTTCTGCAACTAGTTTTTTGATTACTTGTTCCGCTCTATCGCGGGGGAGACCCATTGATTGCACTCGTTGAAGCAGCGCCTCTTCATCGACAGTGGATGTTCCTTCAGATTCCAAATCTTTCATCACCTTAAGGATAATATCAGAAGAACTACGCTGGGCTGCGCTCATTTTTGATACTAGACGGTCTATGTCGATTTTACCAGTGATGCTATCGAGCGCAACCATTCGCAGCGATTCCTCCATTAGTCGCACTGCAGCTTGCGCATCTTCCTTGTTCACCTTAGACCTCAGCGCCATCCGAGCTCTTGACTCAGCAAGACGAACCAAGGATTCCAATTGACGTGCGGTTATGGGAACAGGTGCGGCCCCACCCTCAGCAGTCTTTCGAAGGTCAACATAGAAGTTCTCGATTACTTCTGCGGCTTCAGAAGTGAGTTGAGGCATAACGTATCGATTGGCATAGCCAATATATTTCTTCAGAAATTCAGGGGAGAGTGGCGGCGTTGCAGACTTGGTTGATGGCTTCTTTTGATGCAAATTAAGAATGAATTGTGCCAGCTCTCGGTCTTTGGTGGCTTCTACTGTATCAACCATAATCCACATCAGGTCAAACCTTGAGAGGATTGTGAATGGGAGGCGTATATTGTCTTGTACAGAGAGCGAAGGCTCATATCTGCCAAGCGTTGGATTTGCTGCTGCCAGTATTGATGTTCTTGCGTTCAATGTTGCTATGATTCCAGCCTTCGCGATACTGACCGTGTGTTGTTCCATGGCCTCATGAATTGCATTCCTATCATTCGGATCCATTTTGTCAAACTCGTCGATACATGCGATTCCTTGGTCAGCCAATACTAATGCCCCTGCTTCCAGAGTCATGGCACCTGTTTCGGTATCATGGAGTACTGCAGCAGTAAGACCTGCAGCAGTAGTACCTTTGCCAGAAGTGTACAATGCTCGTGCAGCCAAACCAGAAACGAACTTGAGAATCTGACTCTTCCCGGTGCCAGGGTCTCCAATCATCAGAATGTTTGATTTGCCTCTGAGTCGGGTGCCGTCTGGCATCTTTTTCGCAACTCCGCCAAAGAGAAGAAGTGCGATTGACTCCTTGATTTGTTCGTGGCCATGAATGGAGGGGGCAATCGAAGCGTTTATCCGCTCGTAGACATACTGATCTTCCGCCAGCTCCCGAATCTTCTTCTCATCGTCCTCAGAGATTTCCAACTGCTCGTATTCCTTCTCTGTAATCTCTACCCCGCTTGCATCGATAAATACATTGAATGTTGCCAGTCGGCTCCCACGTCTGGTGAAATCTGGTGTTGTTTCAAGAATCCCTGTTACTTTTACGAAATCGCCCGGTCTTGATATGTCAACGATGTCACCCTCTAAAATAACATCAACGGACCGCGGCATCTGTCCTGGAGGTAACTCATCGGGAGATTCCTGAATTCTCACCTTTTGCCAATCGATGAAATGGGATAGTTTGGGGATAAGCCTCATAGCTGTCTTCTTTCCGCAAACAGGACAGAGGGCCGGTTCTGTATATCTTCCGTCCTCTTGAGTCTGGGGGATATCCCCCCCACAGATGCGGCATCTGAACATTGCTTCAACTAGAAGCGGCTTGACTATGCTCGCTCGCATCATGATGCCACTGATGTGTAACAATCGTCCTATGTGTTTTGAACGAATGGCCCTGAGCGGAACATGCTCGGGATAGTCTATGATTCGAACTTTCAGCATATTTATGCCGATTGTGCTATCGATTGTACTAACATACTCTGGATCCTCAATTTTCAAAACTGAAACCAAGGCGCCATTAATCATTCTCAAGAATTGTGCAGGATCCTCTGTGGCCAGCGTTATGAACACACTGTCAAAGCTGGTCAAATCTTGAAAGTTTACAACAATTGAAGATTCGTCGTTAATCGACATTTGTTGTATCCGCGACCAATAAGCAAGCTTGCCTTCCTCATTCTTGTAAGTGCGAAGGAACTCTTCGAATCGTTCTTGGAGACCTTCATCATTAAGCCCTGACATCAAACTGCGCCTCGAAGTCATTGCACGAAAGGGGGATTCGGCCGAGCATCTGCTCAGCCCTCATCGTTAAATCCATTGGAGTTGTATTTAAGCTCCTGTATTTCATGGGGTCTATTCCATTACTTTTGTGCGCCAAACAGAGAGTAGCTCTGCGATCTCCTCACACAACCATCGTTCTTCATTCGTCATCTGCTTCCGTTTTTCCTGATATGCACCCGATTTAGCCACACGGATTATTTTGGAAAGCCGAGTTTCTACTAAGAACGGAATCATGCGCTGCATCCGCTCAATCTCCTCGTATCTGCGCGGATCCATTGAAGTCCTGTCCTCTTGGAGTCGAAGCATCTTGCGGTTGAGCGCGGCGTACAGAAACGGATGAAACGTCTGAAGCTTATGAGGCTGTTTCTCCTCCTCCCGATGAAGATTCAGAAGGCGTCTCAATGATTCATAAGCATCTTCAGGATCTATGCTAGCCAATCCATGTGTCACGAGTTGCTCTATAACCCAGTTCGGTAAATTTGCCTGCTCACCGGATTGAAAAGGGCCTAGTTTTCGGCCTCCGATTATCAGCTCCGGTGCTTGTTCCTTGAATGTACATGTTCGAGAGTCATTCATGAACAGCATTCTGAAACGGTCAATAACTTCTGTAGATTCGCTGTGGAGCTTCATGATGGTTGCACTACATGCGACTCGCATTTCAATGTGATAAAGACATTGCTGTAAAATGGTTTAGGGAATTATGATAAAGAGAAGCTTGTTCATGTGAGGATGTCAGGATAGTTGCAGTTCATAAGTATTAGGAACGCAATGGAGTTGCCAAGACTCTCCGGTGAATCTTTTAAGGGTCTTACAGAATGTGTCTATCACTCCTCTCTACGGAAGGCAGGAATTTCATCGTCGTATTCAGGAAGGGATCTTGAATGGATATCGATCTATGGACTGAAAAATATCGCCCTCGGACACTGAATGATATCATCGGGCAAGAGCCTGTGGTCGATAGGTTAGTCAGATTCGTTAAGGCAAAAGCGGTACCTCACTGTCTATTCGCAGGTCCCCCAGGGACCAGTAAGACAACTGCGGTCATGGCAATGGCAAGAGATCTCTTTGGCGATTCCTTTGATCGTAACTTCATGGAATTGAATGCGAGTGATGAGAGGGGCATCGATGTCGTGAGAAATCAGATTAAGAACTTCGCAAGGGCAATGCCAGCTGATGATGCCCCATTCAGGATTCTTGCCTTAGATGAGGCTGACCATCTGACTGGAGATGCCCAACACGCTCTGAGACGAACTATGGAGTTATACGCAGCATCCTGCAGAATGATTCTACTATGCAATTACTCAAGCCGGATAATTCCGCCGATTCAATCAAGATGTGTCATCTTCAAGTTCGCTCGACTTAGCGATGAAGCGATATCGGGGAGACTGAGATATATCGCAAAGGCAGAAGGAGTCAAGCTGGGCACTAAGGGAATTGATGCGATTCTCTATCTTTCCAAGGGTGATATGAGAGCTGCAATCAACTTGTTGCAGGCATCATCATCTACCGGTGAGAAAGTCACCGACGATATTATCTACTCCATTTCTGGACGAGCTGATCCTGAGAGAATCAGGAGTATGCTGAGTGCGTCCCAGGAGAAAAGATACGAAGAAGCCCTTGATATCTTGAAGGATCTAACGTATCATCAGGGCGTTTCACCCGTAGATTTAGTTCGGCAAATTCATCGCGAAGTACTATCGTCCGAACTCCCTGAGCAAAGAAAAATGAATGTGCTGGAAAGGACTGCAGAGGCAGAGTTTAGAATATCAGAGGGAGCAGATGGGGAAATTCAGCTGGCTGCATTGCTTGCCTTTATGGGCTGTGACAGAACATGAACAGGGACAGCCTCCCATGGCCAGAGAAATACAGGCCAAGAAGCCAAGAGCAGCTTGTGGGGAATACGGACACAATTCGCGCACTGAAAGAGTGGATATTATCTTGGAGGAGAGGAATTCCTAAGAGAAAGGCGATACTTCTTATCGGTCCGCCGGGAGTAGGAAAGACAGCTTCCATTGGTGCATTGAGCCACGACCTAGACATGGAACTAGTTGAATTCAATGCAAGTGATAAACGCAACAAGGGGAGTATAGGAACAATTGTTTGGATAGCTGCCACGCAGCAGACTCTAGATGGACGCCTGAGGATAATTATGCTCGACGAAGTGGATGGGCTTTCAGGAACAAGTGATCGAGGAGGAGTTGGCGCAATACTGAATGTGATTGCAGAGTCTGTACATCCAATTATTATGACAGCGAACAATCCTCGTAGTCCCCGTTTAAAAGACCTTAGAAAAAACTCTCTTGTTTTGGTCTTTGAACCGCTGGAACCTAGTGATGTTATGGGTGTGTTGAAGGAGATAGCTGATAGTCAGGATGCACTTGTGAAAGATAAGATTCTAGAAGAGATAGCAGATCGCTCTGCTGGAGACCTCCGTGCTGCAATATCAGACTTGGAAGCTATCCTGAGAGGAGGCTATCCTCCAGAAGGGGAAGTTCCCTCGCGGGACATCAAGCGCAATGTGAAGGAAGTACTTAGTCGACTCTTCATGACTACTGACTCAGTTGCAGCACGGAGAGTTGTGTCTGAGGCTGATATCGATCATGAGAGTCTACTGCTGTGGCTTGAACAGAATGTGCATCTCCATCTTAGGAGTTCCAAAGAATTGGACGTGGGATTTGAGGCGCTATCTCTTGGAGACCTCACTCTGGGACGAATAATGCGAAAGCAGAACTGGAAACTGCTCTCTTACGTCTACGACTTCCTCTCTGCAGGAGTAGCGACGAGTCGACAAGAATCTCCGTTTCGACATGTTGATTATACCGAACCCAATTGGCCACTGTTGGTCTGGCAAGGAAATAGAAAGCAAGAGAAAAAGATGCGAATTCTCACGAAACTTGCGGAATTCACGGGGGTTTCAGTTAGAAGAGGCGCTCGCACTCATCAGGATACAATTGAGAGAATACTTGAGCGAAAACCGAATCTGAAAGGAGCCTTCGCTAGCTGGCTGGGAATCAAAAGTGTTGCCTTCGACCGGAGTCGAAGTGCTCGGTAAGAGCGGAAAGAATCGTAGTAGATCGGTGAAGATAACCAAGTCGTCTTGCTAGTTCCTTTTTCATTCTTCGTCTGCCGTATTTGCTCACGTTCATACGAATCGGCACCACTACATCCAACAGAACAAGACTTTCTGGAGGAGAGGGGTTGATTCCCCCGGGAAGCACGTTGGTCTGTTCCAAGAGCTTGCGTACTGCGCTCAGCTGAAGTTCGCCATTCCCAATCCGGGTCAATAGAGAAACTATCTTCCGAACAAGTTTCCAGAGAAAACTAATGCCAAAGACATCGATCAAGAGGATCCCGTTTGATGCTTTTAGGCTTATGTTCAGGATTGTGGCGGATGTGCCACGGTTTCCATCAGGCTTTGACAACAACGAGAAGTTGTGTAACCCCGTTAGGAGTTGTGTGGCTTGTTTCATCAAAGAAAGGTCAAGATTGAGTTCAGCGGTGTCAAGATAGTACCTGTAATGTCGCATGAGTATATTGTAGCGCGGTTTGAAATCTTCGGGAACTTCAGCATGTGCCCACAGTCTGATGTCATCTGGTAAGTGCTTGTTTATACTATCAACATCGAAACGCTTGCCCGTCTTGACTAACACTATCTGACCAATGCTGTGCACCCCTCTATCAGTCCTGCCAGCAAGCTGAACCGTGGAGGGGGAATGAGTTTCTCCACTCCATGCAGCTAAAGCATCGATAAGCTCGCCCTGAACTGTACGTAGACCAGGTTGCCATTGGGACCCATGATATTCATCCCCGAGATAGAAAAGTCGTCCAATGTAAGATGTCAATTGACTCCGGTCTCCATTATGGGTCCCACAAATCGATGAGATTCCTAAGAGAACGGGCACGGGTGTCCTCGATGCGATATCTATAGATCTTGATTCGTCCAAAGACCTTCTCTTCAATAAGGCCTGTTTTCATAAGGACCGTGAGATGTTGTTTTGTTGAGCTATGATTAAGGCCAACGCGTTTGCATAGTTCTGTGATGTTTAGCTCGCTTGATGTTGCGAGTTCTTTGATTATCTTGATTCGCCCCCTCGAAGAGAATAGCTCTTCAATAGGAATCTTGGTCTGTGTTTGCAAATCCATAGGGGTCACCACATCGTAGACTATTCTAGCAGTTCTAAAAGAAATCGCTCTAGCATCTCGGCAGGCACGTCAGAAAGGCCAATGAGTGTGGTCTGTCCTCTTTGACCCGCTCCAGATCGCTTTGTATCTACTACACCATGTGCATTAAGATTTTGAATCCATTCCCAGACTTGTGTGTGTGCTCGTGGTTCTTCGTCATACTCCTCGCAGACTGCTCGATACATCTCTTCAACTTCGCCCATTGTCACGTAAGCGCTCCTAACTTCCTTGAGTTGTCTAGCTGCAGCTAGGAGAACCAGCTTGTTGTGAATAGGAAGTGTGGCAAAAATCTCCTTCCGGAGCTCGGGATGTGTGTCGACCTTTGCTTGGCGAGCATAGTCAGGAATTACGACTCTGACTCGGTTGCGATCAGCCTGTTTTCCTGCTCGCCACAGTAGTTCGATGGCGTATCTGGCATCACCATGTTCTGATGCGATGTCAGAAATTACCTGGAGCGTTTCATCTATTATTGTGTCTTTCTCGAAAGTAATCTTTCCTCTATCTTCCAGAATAGCATAAAGAGCTTCTGCACTGTATCTCTCGAACCGCATAAGATTCCGCTGGAGCGTGCTCAAAATGCTTGAATCGATGGTATCCTCGTCGAGAGGTATGTTTCGTCCTACCACAATCATGGAAAGCCGTTGGGGCGCATTCAATCGATCATCCATTAGACGTGTAAGGTCATATAGAATATTAGCCCCCCTCTGATTGATGAAGTAGTCAAGTTCATCTAGAATCAGGAGCAGATACCGGTCCTCCGTGTCTAGGACTTCGACTAGCATTTGCAAAAGCTCTTCGGGTGAGTGGCCTCGACGGGGAAATTTCGGTTTAAATTCTCTTAACATTCGTAAGTATACTAAGTATTCACTCTTGTTAATCCTGCAGTTGATGTGAAGCTTATGCAGGCGAATTCCGCGTCTCTCGGCAGCTTGAACCATTTGTTCTGTGAAACGTTTCGCAACCGCAGTCTTGCCGGTCCCGACTGGGCCTTCAATTATGAATCGCTGACTGGTGCGTCCTGGAGTTGTTATGAGTGTCTTGAAGCTCTGTGCTAAAGTCCTTAGTTCTAGTTCTCGATGTGGAAGAACTTCAGGGACATAGTCGATGGACAGAAATTGCTCTGATTTGAACACACTGTGTCGACCCAGTTCTTCCTCAACATAATCGTGGGGCATTTCATTATCTGCTCACTTATGGATGCATAAAAGCATTATGTGCAGTGTGCGATTAAAAGCACACTGACGGCAGAGGTTGCCGAAAGTAATTGTGGCGAGTTCCTCACTCAAGATCCATATCATCGTCATGTTTGACTCATCGGGGTCATAGCAATCATCACTCGCCAAGAATAGATTCATCGCATTGCCCTTAAACTTGACTGCAGGAGTATAACATGGTATGTGCAAAAAGTAGTCTACCTAGGGTGGGATATAGGAACAAAAATGTGCGGCCACCGGGATTTGAACCCGGGCGAGAAGCTTGGGAAGCTTCCATCCTAACCAAACTAGACCATGGCCGCTTGGCAGCTCGCATTGTATCATAGGATAAAAAAAAGGTATCGGCAGAAGGAATCTGTGTGACGCTAGAAGTGCCGCAAGAATATCCTTATCTTGGGTTCATGGAGTTGGGATTCTCGAGATTGATCATATGTCTTCCCAAAACCAGTCTGTGAATTTCTGGCAGGGAAACCACGCCTGTGCGGAGGCTGCAATTGCCGCAGGGTGCAGATTCTTTGCAGGCTATCCGATAACTCCTGCTTCGGAGATTGCAGAAATAATGGCGCGCCGTTTGCCAGAAGTGGGAGGCGTTTATCTCCAGATGGAGGACGAGATTGGAGCGATTTCAGCCGTCATTGGTAGTTCGTGGGGTGGAAAGCTCACAATGACTGCCACTTCGGGACCTGGCTTCAGTCTGATGCAGGAAAACATCGGATATGCCATTATGACTGAAACTCCCTGTGTAATTGTTAACGTGCAACGTGCTGGACCTAGTACGGGACAAGCTACGAAAGCAGCTCAAGGCGACTTCATGCAAGCCAGATGGGGAACCCACGGTGACCATGAGAGCATTGTCTTGGCACCAAGCTCTGCTCAAGAAACTTATGAGCTTACAGTAAGAGCATTCGAGTTATCAGAACACCTCAGACATCCTGTGATACTCCTCTCTGATGAAATAGTGGCACATTCCCGAGAGAGAGTAGTTGTGAGTTCCAGCCAAAACGTTACCATCAATAGAAGACTAGCAAGAGTCAGTGATCTGCCGTATGGAGCAGTAAACGAGGAGGGCAAATCAATAATGCCGAGGTTTGGAGATGGCCATAATCTACTTGTCACTGGTTCCACTCATGATGAACATGGCTTCAGGAAGACTGCTGATCCTAGGGTCCATGATGACCTTGTGCGCAGATTGGCAACGAAGATTCATGAGAATCGCGATTTTCTAGCTGATGTTGTCGTTGCCGGCCCCTCAGAAGCTGAATGGGGCGTCATTTCATTTGGCTGTACTTCTAGGTCAGTTGATGAAATCATGACTACTGACACCAGCGCAAGCTCAATCAAATCTCTAAGACTGCGTACACTTTGGCCGTTCCCAGACAAGGAGATTAGAGAGTTTGCCCATACTGTGGAGCGATTGCTCGTGCCAGAGCTCAATTTGGGGCAATTGGCAGGAGAAGTGTCGCGTGCAGTTGGCGAATCCGTCGATGTGGTATCTCTTAACAAGATTGGAGGCGGACTCATGATTGAGCCTGATGAGATAGCTGCTGCGATAGCTTCAGTCTGAAAACCAAGCGGTTCTGCACTCAATTGGCCGTCCTGTTGGCAATCATCCATTGAGATTGTGAGCGTCAGATTTGTTCTCATCCAGATGAGAACATCTAGAAATTTGTTCGTAGTTTCGAGCCACTGACTGCGCACTTTGAGTGTGATGTTGTGAACTCCAGGATTAATCCAAAGAGGCAGCGGAATCGAACCAAGTAGGCTCGGACTTAGGTTCATCCATACGAAGAACGGATCTCCAATATGGTCCACAAAGACACTGACATTGACTAAACTTGGGATGCTGCCATTGTCGTCATGAACATCTAGACTCATGGCGATGGCTTCTCCATAGAATGCCTCCATAATCACGATATCTGCATCCATGCTTCCATAGACAATCAGTTCGAAATCAAATGGCCCCATCGCGATGCATTTTGTGTCATTGATGCTTATAGTAATCGTATGCATACCGAGAGTCACATTGTGATCTATTGTAAGCGTGATGTTCACAATCGTATCAGTTAGGATGATTTCAGTTGTGAAGAGCTGGTGTTCACTATCTAAAAGTGCTATCTCAATGGTCTGTTGGAGAGCCCATTCGGACGCTATCAAGAAACTGACAGTTGCAGTTTGACCACGCATAGCGTCCCATCTTGTATGGACAGAAGAGAATGTAAGAGGATAGTACGTCATGAATTCAAGGAGCAGTGTTGTTTCATAGACATGCTGCGAGGGCTCGTCAAGAATGACTAATGAGTAGTTCTCTAGTCCCACTTGTGTTCCCGGAGTTGTGTACCATTGCAGCAGAATCAGACCAATCGTATCGCTCGTACCGGTTGCCAATATATGGCCCGAAGAATTGAGAAGTTCGACAGAGATGCTTCCAACATCAATGTCTAGTGGGTCCATCAAATGTAGCAATACTGCAGCTTCATAACCAAGAACCGAAGGAAGCAATATTTCATGGGTAACTTTTGGGATGAATGAAACAATGAGTGGTTTCTGGTAATGCCGCTGGACATAGTGCGTTGTTTCATTTGTTTGAACTGAGATTACCCCTATGCCCCAACTTGTTTCCGGAATCAGGAAGGAGTGCCTGAAACAACCGGATTCATTAGTCGCCCCTTGGGTTATGATTTCTGTGCTGTTTCCGATTGTTAAACTGACAGATAGTGGAATGGCGCTGATTGTAGTATTGGCCGCTTGGTCTGTCACGATAATTTCAATGGTAATTGACTGTCCGCATAAGGCAGGCTGTGCACTCTCGACATTGACAATCACATCTCGTTGGATAGCGGCAATCAATACAGAAGTTGGAGCTACTTGATACGAGGGGTTGGTTGCAGTTACATTTACCCGATAAAGCCCAGGATCTACTGCAAAAGCGATTGTGGAACTGTATGTACCGTTTCCTAGGCTAGTCATGTTTCCGTTTGCAAATTCAGTATTCCATCTAACTATACTATCATTTATCGGCTCTGAGAAATGATTAAGATGTTCCATACGCAAATCAGCCAAGTCAATATGGCTCCCGTCGCGTGACTGACAGTATACTGAGTTAGAATATGAGGTTACGATCAGGCTAGATTCTGGGGGTTGAACAGTGAGTGTGAGTGATTCTGAAAGTGGATGAAATGCGTCGGTGCCATTACACGAAACAGTGAGATTGTAGTTCCCAGGTGGTCCCAGCGATGAATTCCAGTTCACTGTGACTACACCGTTATTGTCTGTCGTGTCGTTCGAGTGCACCACCAACTCGCTATTTGCGTCATAGATATCTATGGAAACTGGACTATTTGAGAGAGTTATGTTGCTATTGTGTGCGCTCACAATCCCAAGGTCAAAGCTCTTGTTTGTGCCATAGGGGACAAATAGTGGCTCCAGCGCATATGCTGCTAGTGGGCCCCTGGTTATGTTAATCTCTATGATTTCATTGGCTCCTTGGGAATATCCATCGAAGGCTTCGATATTAAAGATGACAAAACCACTGGTCCCATTGACGCCTGGGAACGTATGCTCAGGCTGGATTATGTATGAGGAGAGAAGAATCCTAGTTTCGGGTGATGGTGGTATGAAATAGTCGTCGTCAAAGACAGGCCCGATGTCTGTAACTATTGCGAAAGAAACGTAGCACCATCCATCCTCGCTGAAATCAGCAGTGACCTTGGCCACCATGTGAATGGTTTCGCCAACCTCGTATGTCAGCATATCGGTTTCGAAGTAGTCAAACTCGAAGTAGAAGGCGCTAACTGGTGAAATCATGCCAAAGGCGATGAATACTGCGATTGCAACGATAACCAGTGCGTTTCGATTCAATCATCACACCAAACGTCAGTCATCATGTTACCTAAAAAACAGCACTTGATATAGCGACAGGTTTAATTCAAGACCGCTCAGCATCAGTGCGACACTGAAGGAACACGGAGTGCAGCAAGCGATGGTCATCAGGTTAAGGAATGCTACAATCGATGCGATTGAAGACACAGAAACAAAAAGATTGAAGCTTCTAAGAATTGGTTCCAAGGCTGAAGGAGTCAAATTGACATTGGAACTTCCAGAAGCACTTTGTGACAAAATGAGTGTGCGTGATGGCATCGTGGTGATTATCGATTCCAAACCAATTGCGAGAGGGGACAAGAGCAAGCTCTATGCCGAAGGCGATATCTTCAAGATTGGAGGGAATGGTGATTTAGAGATGGTGGGAGCGATAGGCGGTTTAAGGGTCGTCCTTACTCTTGCAAACCCAACGCCAGCAAAGAAGAAAATGTTTGCTGCTGATAGATTCTATTTGATGCTCTCATAACGATCTGGTACGGTAACAAAATGGTACTTTCAAGTCCCTCGTCAGGAAATTTCTAGCAGGTAGGAGCGACAGCGCTGAATAGTTTCGGTAATCTCTCATTCTGAGGAGGCTATCAGTAACTACTCTGCCTCTATGCAAGTCCATTCGAATACATGAATAGTTTCTGTGAACGTATTGAACCCTTCTGAAACTTAGTTATGAGTTGATGTTCGATTCGATACGGGTGTGGTCATTGACTGGTAGAATGATTGATTCATCGGGTTTGACGTCTTGGTCTTGTCCTGATTGTCGCGGGCGATTGCTACACAGTCAAGGATACATAGTATGTTCTGAATGCGGCATTGCACTCTCGAGAAAGTATGTCGATTCCACATATCAGATGGGTGAGCCTAAGCGCGGTGATGCTCCTGATGCAACCATGTACGTTTCGCTCGGTAATAGGATGCATATTGTTGATGGGCTTGGCAGTTACATAGGGTTTCACAAGGACTGGTATTTTCGTGATGCAAACGGCCATTCACTATCTGCAGTAAGCCAGAAAAGGTTCAAGCGTCTGAAGAGTATATACAGTACTCAAGTGCGAATTGGAACGAGTGAGGCGAAGTATCGTGCTCTTAGAACGCTGAATCACGTGTCAAAGCTATTGATGCTGAATGAACAAGTGCGTGATCGCACTGCATACCTATACAAGAAAGTGGTTTCGGAATCTCCTAAGGTGACTAACAACATTCTGCTCATGGCAGTATGCCTCTTGATGGCAGTGAGGGAATTCAAAGATGGCGCACCGATAACACTTGAAGAGATCGCTGATGTTTTCGAGAAATGCGGACATAGAGTGAGCGTAAGATCAATTGTCAGAGAAGCACTTAGACTCAAGTCTATGATGGGATATGCTCCTCAGATTCGCAAGCCAAAGGACTATGTGCCCAGAGTTTTGTCAATGTTAATGAATAATCAGAGAGTCATAGGTAAGGTGAAGCTTCGTGGATGGGACTCGAAGACTTATGAGAGTGCCCTTAGAGATAGAATCTTTGAAATTCTTAAGTCGATTCCTGCGTCGAAACGTGGAGGACGGAATCCATTCATCTTTACCGTATCAGCAGCCTACGCTGGTGATCGGTTAATTGCCAATGAATATGGTAAACGGGCAGTATTGACTCAAAAGCTTGCGTCCATAGCAACACAGGTTGCTGAATACAGTATTCGTGACCACTTTGGTATGATGAAGAAGCTCATTCAACCTGTAGAAAAGACAGCCTAGAAACGTCAGCGTGAATTCGAACTAACCCTGTTGAGTAGCGTGCGCTCGGCAGCAAACGGTGATACTAGTGAATGGATTAGTGACACTGAGTAGGGGCAGATATCATCTCGGCTGGGTGCTTAAATCGCGAACAAAGAAAGTACTATTCGGCTGATGTGTGGTAGGATGTGTCTTTTGATGACTAGTCGTGACATACTCGTGGTAAAGTGTCCTGATACGCGATGCAGCGGCTGTAGCCACTTTTCGGCTCCAATATGTGCTAAGCTTGAGTCTTTACATAGTACCTCAAATCATCAAGCAAGGGCAATTCTTCTAGAAACTGAAAAGAAGCTTGTCCATCTTGGAGGGCACACCGTAAGGCTCCCACTGGAACCTCCTTGGCATGCGGAGGGCTGGGAGTCTGTCTACATAGGCGAAAATGAATCAGGTCTTCAAAATGTCGTTGACGCCTATGTAGTTGGGCCATATCTAGCTGTGTTCTATCTGCAAGGAAAGAATCAGATTATGTATAGGTCATATCCATTAGTTAGAACATCTCTTGAACTTGCTCTTCTAGATGAATTATCTAACAAGACTGGGTGTATTGCAAATAGCTATTCGGATTATAGAGCTAGTATTTCTGAGAGAGTCAGTGCCGCGTCATCCCAAGTTTCATCAAGTATCGCCGAGTCACTTCCTGAGATAAGTGAATCAACCAAGGGGAGGATTTCAGATGTTGTTGCTCATAGAATGACTGTATTGGGATTGTTCTTCTCATTGTTGCTGGACGATGAAGTTGAAGAAGTCTTTCTGGACAGGCCAGGAGCAGTGCTATACTTTGATCATCAGAGATTTGGGCGATGTCATTCAAATTTCATTCTAACCAACGAGATGGTATCACGCCTTGTAACACTGATGCGCGCAGAAAGTAATCTGCATCTAGACAGAGCAAATCCTTCATTGAAAACCGACATGAGAATAGCTGGCACGATTCTTCGTTTTTCTGCATGTGTGCCACCATTAAGCCCAGACGGCCTGCACCTTGAAATTCGAAGAGCCCAATCTAGTCCATTTACAATCTTGGATTTGATACATATTGGTACATTGACAGTTAATGCGGCAGCAACACTACTTGTTGCCATAGCTGGACGTTTCAACATCACTATCACTGGAGGACCAAGTTCTGGCAAGACTACTTTGCTGAATGCACTGGATATGGTTACACCAATCACTTGGAGAAAGATCTACATCGAGGATGCTGTTGAGAGTAGGTTGATTGAAGGGCAGCATCAAATCAGGATAAAAGTCGATCCAGTGGACGAGAGAAGTAGACAATCTGATAAGAGCATTGAGATAGTGAAGAGCTTGCATCGGTCCCCTGATTATCTGATTCTAGGTGAGATTCAGACAGCTGAACACAGCCAGGCGTTGTTTCAAGCGGTGGCAGCAGGACTTCGTACAATTCAGACTTGTCACAGCGACTCGGCAGCAAGTCTTATGTCCCGTTGGACTATAGGACACAAAGTTGATTCATCTAGCATTGCTTTGATGGACGTCATAGTTACACTTGACAGGCCAGTACCTGGACAGTCTAGACGTCATGTGAGAGAAATTGTCGAAGTAAGAAGAAGCATTGACCACCGCGGCGTGGTCTTTGTGGGACTTAACAAGGTCTTTGATTTGCGAAGATCAGGAACTGAAGTCAGAGGGTGGGCCAAGGATGGGGCATTCAGACTTCGTGCACAGACTGCCAGTTGTAAGGATTACGTTCAAGTTTTTGAAAAGGCAATAGAAGGCCTCAGATTTGCACTTGAAAAAGATTCGATTGACTTGGTGACCTCACTGGTCGAGGAATTGTGGTGCGGTGAGCATAATATGGTTTAGATTCATCTAGAGCAGTACGACCGTCGGTAGATATGAGTTCCTGAAGGAGTTAAAATAGCACTCAAAGAGCTTGGTGATTAGGTGCTTATTTATGGCTGATAATGATAACCTTCTTCACGACAATCACGCAGGCCCATTAGTGGAAGAGAGCCTGCTACTAGGCATAGCGGTAGTGACTGTTTCTATCGTAATCGCGGTAATCCTGCAAGCCACTGGCTGGGCTCAAGATGTAGTCACTAGCCTTCTCCAGCTTTTGGAGAATAGCTGGGGTGATTTTACTGGGCTGGTCCCATAGAATCCACTTGCCTGGCCGCGTCGTTCCCATGAAGCCACTCGTTCTGTTTTAGCCCACATCATATATTCAGCAAGAGCTGCTTTTCAGAATGAAAATGTTTCAATTCGTGGGAAAACCTTATTTGTAGTCGGGGAGGTTTCGCGCTTCGGACTCGACTAGGATGGCTCCGGTAGTGTAGTCCGGCCCAGCATGGGGGACTCTCGATCCCCCGACCCGGGTTCGAATCCCGGCCGGAGCACCACCTCTTTCTTTCAAGTTAGCATATATCGACGTCTGATTAATGGTATGCTAGCTAGACTAATTGACAGGCAAAAACCGATAGCTAGGCCGATTATTCCGATGCCTTGAGCTGCTAAAACATCGGCTTCTTCGATCACGATTACAGCTGATCCCGCGTATGATTGAAGGGAGTCTGATGCTTTAGATTCGTACGATAGAAGATAACTACCCGGTGCGGAGGGAATTGCTAGCTGCAGATTAACGAAACCATCATTGTTGCTATCTGTTTCCATATTAGCTGATAGCCATACGTAACTTATTGAAATACTTCTCAGTAATGATCCATTCAACCCTTGAATAGTAAGCTGAACGCGTATCTCCTTGAGCTGTGGTACTATCTCATAGTAGTCGAAAACAATCATGACTGGCATCGTTTTAGCTACAGTGAAGCTATACTGGAGGATGACTGGAAGTTCGTATGCCGATTCATTTCCGCTGCATGCAATTAGGAAAATAAAGTGGCCTTCACTGGAGGGTGCCAAGAAAGCCATGCTTGCAATGCCATTCTGATTGGTTATCGATTGTGTAACGAGAGTGTTATCAATCGAGTAGATTTCCACTAGTTTGTTGGAATAGTTGGTATTGTCATTGACAAGGTGGACTACAAGTAATATATCCTGTCGGGGGGATGCAAATCCCATAATGTTGCTCTGATTCAGTGACAATGTGGGACGGGCCCATATTGTTTCACTGAATCGGTGAGTTCCATTGATTACGTGTTGTGCCTCATTGACCGTAACGATAAATTCCCTAATTCCTCTAGGTCCTGTTATGGGTAGAAGAAGCAGAGTTGGGTTGTTGTTGCCAGTCACGGGTTCTGTAACTGCATTCTCAGTTAGTGTATCAAGAATTGTAACGGATGCATTGGGAATCGGTCGATTCAGAATGTCCTGCACCAATACTGAGATCTCAATTTCAGCCCCAATGATAATGAACTCTGGCAAGAGTACTTCCATCAGTACAGGGCTTGTGACGCTAAAATGAATTTGAAGAATTGAAGTGCTGTATCGATCGGTTCCGGTGTATTCAATTGTCAGTGTGTGATTGTTCAGAGAGATTGCCTCATTGATTTGCAAATCAAGAGTTGCTACACCCGACTCATTGGTTGTTATCGAGGAATGAGTTGTGCCATCAAGTGATACCATCATGAGGCTGTTAGGCAATGTTTCTTCGTTGGCCCAAAGCGTGATGGAAAGAGTAATCGAGTCGTTTAAGGTAACAATATCAGATAGAGCGTTGTCGTGTTCGATGAGGGGCACAATCTGCTCTACGATCACGGAAAAAGATGATTCTATACCTTCTTGAAAAAGTGCCAAATTCCCCTCGTAGATAACAGTAATATTATTCGTGCCCAGATGTGCCCAAGAAGTGTTACAGTGAAAAGAGAAACTAGCATAGCCGGTGTCATTGGTGATACCAGAGCCGAGTGACAAGGAATCACTGACTACCATAAGAGAGGCATCTGAAAGTGGTTCGTTCATGTCGTCAAGCAGGCAGACTATCAGAAACAAATCGTCGCCTGGCGCCAAATCACTGTCCTCGACTTGAATCTCCATTGTTGTTGATGAAACAATTGTAAGTGGTATCCACTGGCAAGAAGGCGAAAGTGAAAGCGATTGATTGCCGCGAAAAGTTGCATTAATCATCATGAAACCCAGTGGATGCTCGAGGGGGAGGAGCCAATCAATGTGTGCAAAGCCATTTGAATCGGTCATGTCGGAACCAAGAAACGAATCGTAGGTCTGATCGAAGAATTCTATACTCTGATTGACAACTGGGTCGCCATAGGTCCCATTTTGCAGCAACTGGGCAGTAATGATTATGGTTTCCCCTCTGGGGACAACAGCTTCGCCTTCAGCAGAGACGGTAGGCATGCTGCATGCGAATAGAAGGAAAACGGTAGCCAGAACAATCAGCAAGGGAACTGCACTGTTTCTCAAGATAGATTCCTCCTCAATTTGCGTTTTGAACTCCGTTTGCCTGTGCCTTTCTTGCTCTAACGCGAAGCAGCAGGTCTGAATCACTCTAATGTGGATCGTGAACTGGGGCTATTAACCTCCTACCGTTTCTGTGTTATTCCTCAATGAGCCAGATTGTAGGATAACTGAGGGGAGTTCTTATGGAGAAATCTGAAACCATGAACTGACCGCATATCTATGCTAAGGAAATTGGGTATTGTCATCCACAACGGATGAAATTCGCTCTAACACATGGCCTAGAATATGACGAAGAGAGATGAGAAGGTGATACTGGTATCCAGTCGCACGTATCTAAGACTATGGACCTTGGTCAGAGTAATGTGGCTAGGTGGAACGATTGTATGTGGCCTCTACATGACATTCGTGTACTTGTTACCTCTTGTTGGTCTTATCCAACAGCCACCTGTGCCTTTGAAACTGACTGTCGAGATTATTGTTTGTGCACTACCAGTCCTGTCGGGTGGGTTGTTAATCAGTGATAGAATTCGCAATGATGAATTGTTAGCATTTATCGATGAGAAATTTCTCATTATTCAGCTGGATGGGCATGTTGTTGTAACTTGCGTTCTGGAACTTGCTTCTGTGCCTAGCTCACTTGTTGTTGATCCGGGCAAGAAGCCCAGGTATAACACAGCCATGCTTTTGGCACTACGTGCAGGACTAGATAGTAGAGTTTCCATAGCATACGAAGTGGGAGTGGAGAGAGGGGAACCATTCCTACGGTTATTCATTACAGTATCTGGAAGGAATCTAATCGAGATGAAAGAGATTCTTAGGCGAGAAGCCACACGAACGGAAGCTATTCTTCTATCTTCTTTAAACGGGGTTGAAGTGCACCAGCTAGGAGAGGACAAGCTGAGGGGAGCGGTTGAAATAGTACATCACATGGACTCGTTGAGAGAACCCTCAGCATTGGTTCATGGTGACGAGATGCATCAGTCACTCACATTTGTTTCAGGAATCCCCCGAGTGGCGCCCTCGATTGATGCATCACAGGTTGGTACATTCATCTCTACAGCAATCAAACAAGGATATTCTGTCACGCTTACATGTGTATTCTCAAGTGCAAAAGCGGGCAGAGAGAGGAGGAGAATGGAAGGAGAATGGAAAAACATTCGCGCAAAGGAGCTGAAGAATGAGGAATCCTTAGCTGATCATGCCACCAAGAGGAAACTTCTAGACCAACATGAGAGAATGCAAGGCGATTCCGGCTGGTTTTACAACTCCGTATATGTTCATGCTAAAGCAAGAGATGCTGCTGAACTTGAAAGGGTGACGAATGGTGTAAACGGTCTTGTCGCCTCGATTTGGGGTGGGGAGGAAAACATCTCCTTGAAGAAAAGAAGAATTCGAGGTAGAACTGCATGTAGATTTCTCACCAGACGGCATCTCAAACGTCAAAAAATTCACGTGAGTTCCCTAGTGGGTTACGTAAACACCCCTGTACAACAGCTTCCTGCAATTGCAGCGAGTATGGCTCCAGTCTTTCCGGTTCCGCTGAGGGAGCTGATAGAGAATGAATTGATTATTGGAAAAACAATCTATGGGGGGCGACGCATTAGTGATATCGGGATTAAATCGGAGTGGCTGAGAGAACATGTTGCAGTTCTCGGCGCTACTGGCACGGGCAAAACAAATCTTGTGAAGAAATTGATGCTTGAACTGAGCTTGAAGACTAACGTTCCTTGGTGGGTATTTGATATTAAGGGATCTGAATATGCAGACCTTGCAGGAGTGGATTCCAACATTCTCATAATCAGTCCGGGAGAAGATGCTTCTTTCGTGATGGATTTGCTAGACACTGAAATGGATTCGAGTGACATAGATGCACATGCAACGTTTGCGATTCTAAGGGAGCTCATAAATGAAAGAGGTCTGTCATCTGAACTTTCACCTGCCATGGAGAAGCTCTTGCGAGAATCAGTAATGGAGTTAGCGAAGCCAAGGCGTAAGACAAAGTCAATCCAAGCCCTCAACCAGATTATCTCGAAACTGGCTGGCAATGATCGCTTTGGAAACATGACTAGGGATGCGCTTCTAAACCGTCTTGAAATATTATCACGTGAACCCCTCGGGTCCATACTAAGGGGGGGAGCAAAAGCACTCAAGATTTCTACTCTATTGAACAAGCGGGTGGTATTCGACATGCGCCACGTTGCACGGGTAGGCGGGATGGATGCCGTCCGAATCCTCTACAATCTTGTTGCCAAGAGAATATTCGATAGTGCGATGAAGCGCGGAATAAGGCCTGGACTGCATCACGTGGTGGTTCTTGAAGAGGCAAATAATTTGGTGCCTGAGAGCTATACAAGGCATTCTGCAGCAGACGTCACCACTGGCGAGTCAATGGTTATGCTTCAAAGGGCCACCGGACAAGGAGTCATTGTTGTATCAACAAGGCCAAACATCTCCTCGAACATCTTGGCTAATACTGCAACTAAGATTACATTTCGTCTACCATACGACAGCTCAATTGGAGCGAGGTATATGGCCCTCAATGCTGAACAAGAGGAGTATCTTAAGACTCTGAAGTGTGGCAGAGCCCTCATTCATATTCCGAGTTCTAGTACCTTCGAGATTGCAGCCAAGTTGTTTGAGCCCATATCTGAAACCTCAAGGCAAGATGTTAAAGAAACGGTGACTCAAAGCTATGAGGAAACTGAATTTCGTACAGTCGTACACAAAACGCACACCATTACTGAACCCGAGAGTGTGGTGTTTGATCGGTTAGGCGAGCTGGCGAACCACGTAGTTGCCTTTCTTGCCTCTAGAGATATGGCCACTGAGATCGAGATAAGGAGCATTTTGATGACTCTGGATTCGCAATTTGCTGAAAACGATATTGCTGAGATAATCCGGGATTTTGTATCTCTAGGAACTATTGCACGCGAAGCACTTTCACTTGTCCCTGGAGGTTTCGTATTTACACTGCCAGGCAGAGAACTGGAAGCTGTTAAGGACGTTATTATGGACTACATAATTCAGCGTCTGGATTCAGTTCATAACTTTGAATACCAAAAATCGGATTCGAATGGAGCACAGTTGATTGTGGGCAATCATGCCATACTCATCTTGCCAAACCATCTGAAAGCATCTTCCATAGAATCGGTTCTGAAACAGATTGGAGCATGTATGAGCGAGCTCGGGAACAACATCAACAAATTGGTGGTGGTGGTGAGAGGAAGCATCGCCGCATCCAAGCTAAGAGAACTCACTGACCGGTCGGAGGCATATAATGATGTGACTGTAATCTCAGCTTTTCCCAGTTCAATAGACAAGGTGGTGGATGAACTTGTTCATGGAAAGCCCCACTTGAGTGAAATAATTGAAGAGCAGCCAGGTGCTGTTGTTAGCTTCTCCAAATCAGAAAAGATTGATTTGAGGGGAGCCGTGCATGAAGTCGGTTCGGCTACGAGTCGTGCGGTCCAAATGCGTCTCTGGTTTGGTCTAATCGAGGACTTCGTTGGCCTGTCGGATGGACATGTTGCGTGGGATGCCCTTCTGGAATTCATTGAAACTACTGCCTTGCAGTCGCTCAAAGGGAGATCAGCTCCCATGAGTGTCGAGGAAGGCAAACGTGCTCTTACAGAACTCCTTGCTGACGAAGTACTTGTGGCATTGCGTGTAGGGGGCAAGAAACGATATACTGATTTAGAGAGGGGCCTCTGGATTGTGAATTCACCAGTACTGGGAAATCTCAAGGAGAGAGCAATCAATCTACTAATTGGAGAGATTGGGAAGCAGAATGGATCTGTTTCTCAAGGCCATGAATACTATGATTTCTGCGTTGGTAGGAAATCCTATGTTGTATTTCCGACACAGCAACAGCTTAACACACTTCTTAATCTTCATAGTGATTTGGCATGCCGAATTTGTGGGTCGACTCAAGTGATATGCCTCCTAACGGCAGCTGAGTATCTTGATGATGGTGCCATAGTTCCAGCAAATTTGACCATGAAGACGATGGACGATGCGATTGCAGAAATGCTAATCTAGTGTTTTAGAATTCTATTCTGGTACATGTAGTTGATTTACCTTCGAGAAGAGCGGTTAGCCGCCCTGGAGCCGTGAGGTTGAAGATTGCAATCTGAGTTGTCTGATTGGCTAGCTCAAGAAGCTCCTGCGTCTTCTGTGTCATGCCTCCTGTGACATCTATGGCTGCGGAAGTCCCTGTACCTACGAGAACTGTGTCTTTGTTGGAACTGTCAATCACAGACACGAGTGTGGCATTCGGGTTAACACGGGGATCTTCTTCGAATATGCCATCTACATCTGTACCGATAAATACTCGTTCGATATCCAATGCTTTTGCTAGGTAGACCGAAATAGTATCGCCGCTTAGGATGGATGCCCCTTGAACATCGTCAAGGCATACATCGCCGTGGGTGATGACTACACAGTGCGCCTCAAGAACCCCTTTGATTATGTCTGTTGGAAAGCTCGATATCACGCCATCGTGCATGCTAACTGAGGCAAATGGCGGAATTACAACAGATGGGATGCCATTGGCGTTTAGTGCTTGTTCAACCTCAAGTGATAGCAGCATCATATTGTGCCGTATTGATGGGATGCCTGCAAGAAGTTTCTCTGGTGGAGTAGATGAATCTCCAAATCCGTAAGCGTGTGCAGCTTGGTGACCATGTGCACCCCCTCCGAGAACGACAATTAGAGGTCCTTTGTGAGCTCGAATCTCCTTGGCAATACGATTAATTGCCATTTCGTTGACAGTAGGAGGAGAGAATTTTTTCTGAGTTATTACTGAACCACCCAGTTTCACAAGTGTAAGAGATTTCAAATGCAACACTTGGGTTCGGAGAGGAATTGCATACTTATTGATATACCGTACATTGAATTTTGGCCAAAGCTGGTCATTATTCTACTATGCGTCTAGGAGCAGCTGCATATCTTCATGATGCACCCCACAAGACAATCTTTTTATCAGGATGCAAGACGGTTGCCTTGGATGCCATACCAAGTGGAGCTGTAATTCCAAATGACTCAGAAAGCCAGAATACGACTATCAAGCACAAGTACAGAAGACCTTGATGGTGTTTGCAATCAAATTAAGCGCATAACACGCAAGACAGGCGTCCGAATGGCGGGGCCTATTCCGCTGCCAACCCGACGAATGGTAGTACCTACTCGCAAGACTCCATGTGGTCAAGGTACTGAGTCGTGGGACAAATGGGAAATGAGAGTTCACAAACGTCTAATAGATATTGATGCAGATGAACGTGCAATACGCCAGATAAT
Organism: Candidatus Thorarchaeota archaeon; assembly: GCA_030612365.1. Lineage (GTDB taxonomy): Archaea > Asgardarchaeota > Thorarchaeia > Thorarchaeales > Thorarchaeaceae > WTCK01. The sequence goes on along the minus strand of JAUWOA010000005.1, from coordinate 27,368 downwards.
GCGTGTGCGAATTCCGGACTCGGTATACATCGAGATTGAACTAACTGGCTAGTTGGTCAACATTTATCTCTTTCATAGGCTCTTTCAAGCTAGCGTAAGTAAGGTCAGTCACAGCAATTTCTTGGGGCATCTTTGAGATGTGCGGAATAATCGGAATCGTTCAAGGGCGAGGCGAGGTTGCCTCATTTCTTCATCAAGCCCTGAAACGTCTTGAGTATAGGGGTTACGATTCCGTAGGCATTACCACTATTGCTGACAATCACCTGCACACGAAGAAGGACAAGGGCAAGGTCGATGACGTTCATAGGAGTATGAACCTTGATGACATTCCGGGATCCATCGGAATAGGTCACACTCGCTGGGCCACACATGGTGCTCCGTCGCTCATGAATTCGCATCCACATTTTGACTGCAAGAACGAGATAGCTGTAATACATAATGGAGTGATAGACAATTTCCTTCAACTAAGAACAGACTTGCATTCAAGAGGTCATAAATTCAAGTCTGAAACAGATACAGAAATTATTCCACATTTGATTGAGGAGTATATGAAAGAGGGAATGGACCTTGCGACGGCCCTAAAAGAGGTCACAAAGCAGATTGGGGGTACTTATGCCATAGTAGCAATATCAACAAAGGAACCCAAAAAGATTGTATGCACACGCAATGGTAACCCGCTAGTCCTCGGAAGAGAAGATGGTGTATCGTATGTTTCCTCGGACATTCCAGCATTTCTGCCGAGGACTAGCAACATGATTCTCCTGCTAGATGGCGAGATAGCTACATTATCAGTGGATGGTATTGAAATCAGGAAACTCAGCGATAACACGCTTGTGAATCGGGAAACAATCAAGATAAGCTGGACAGCAGATCAAGCGCAGAAAAGTGGGTTCCCGCATTTCATGTTAAAGGAAATACATGAACAGCCCGATGCGATAAGGAATACACTTCGATTGAAACCAGAAGTATTTGAGAATGCTGCCAAGATCATATACAACGCACGACGAGTCTATCTGCTTGCAATGGGAACATCTGGACATGCCGCAATGGCATCACGTCACATGTTTGCATCAATCGCTGGAATCCTTCCGACCTTTGAATTGGCTAGTGATTTCCCGGACACAGTCTATGGTGCCTTATCCAAAGATGATTGCATAGTTGCAATCACACAGTCTGGGGAAACAACTGACACGATTACAGCTGTCAAGTACGCACAGAAATTCGGTGTAAAGGTGCTTGCAATAACAAATGTGGTGGGTAGTTCCATCACGAGACTGGCTGATTATACCGTTATCACACAAGCAGGGCCTGAAATTGGCGTGGCTGCTACGAAGACATTCATGGTCCAGCTCATTTCGCTCGCTCAGATTGCACTAGCCCTTGGAGAGCTTGCGGGATTCATGGATTCCAAGGAGATAGAGAGAAAACGTCAATCTTTGCAAGAAATTCCTGAGATTGTTTCAAATGTTATCTCAACACAAGAAGAGCGAGCAAGGCGATTAGCTGGCATTCTCTATGACAGACCGAGTCTTTTGTTCTTAGGACGAGGGGTTTCTATGGCCACAGCATACGAAGGGGCTCTTAAGCTCAAGGAGATTGCTTACAATCATGCGGAGGGGTACTCTGCAGGCGAATCCAAACACGGGCCAATCGCCCTTATTCAGAGCGACTATCCGGTCATATTTGTGGTCCCCAATGATAGAACCAGGAATTGTGTTATTGGAAACATCATGGAGATGAAGGCAAGAGGGGCATCCATAATTTCTGTCGTCGAGGAGGGTGATACCGATGTGGATAGCTTATCGGATCATACATTCACGGTTCCTGCGGGAGTTGAGCCGGAGTTCTCAACAATGGTGTATGTGGTTCCTTTGCAACTCTTTAGTTACTACATGGCGACAAGAAGTGGATACGATCCTGACAAACCGCGAAACCTTGCTAAGTCAGTTACTGTCCTTTGAGGACTTTAAATCCTTCATCGGTGAGTGGACTACTGTGAGAAGCCAATGTTCTTCGAGTTACTAAGCCCACTTTCTGATTTCGCGATTCTCATTGCCGGGTATTTTGGCGAGATATGGGACTTCTTGATTTTTATTGGCCGAGTTTCGGCAAGCATTATTGTGCTCATCGGAGCGATACTATGGTTTACAGAAGCCAATATGAAGAGAGGTAAGGGACTAGTGTTTAGTGGCATACTTTTGGCAGTCGTAATTCAGTATTTCGTCATGTATCCTCCAGTGTTCAGCCTCGGCTAGTGATATGCGTTTAATCCACATCAGAGCAAATGATTACATATCAAACGGATACCATCTATCAGACGATCGACCTCTTCAAGAGAGTTGTAAGCATGTAAGGAAGCTTGTACAACTCCTTCCGAAGATATGGGCCTAATTAGGGGATGGGCACAGACAAGTCCACTTCTTACAGCTATATTGGACTCGTCCAGAAAAAGAGCGACATCATGACAGCTCATGCTGCCATCGCTTCCTAGGTTAAATCCAAAGATGGTATTTCTGTCGTTTGGCGTACCATATACAGTCAAGCATTTCAAGTCATTCAGTCGATCAGCCATATGACGAGAGAGCATCTTCATATGGCCATGGAAGTTATTTTGACGGAGATGTGATAAATAATCGATTGCTGCTCCTAGACCAGCAATAGCAGGGACATTGATTGTTCCGGATTCGAACTTGTCAGGTTGAAATGAGGACTCGAATGAGGTTTTTTCTACGTTTGCCACTGAAGAGCCCCCTACGATTCCAGGGATATGTTTGGTACCTAGTGTCTTTGTGACCCATTGGATTGAGAGACCTGGAGGACCCATTAGCCCAATGTTGCCTGAGAATAGTAGAATGTCCGCATTGAGTGAAGTAGGTGGCGTACAAAGGAAAGCAACAGAACGCGAGATATCAGTCAGGAGCAGTGATTCGTTCTCGTGGGTGATTCTTGCGACTTCTTCAATTGGGTTAGACACACCGATGCCAACAGTCACATGACCAACTGCGACAATTCCCGTCTTCTTGTCGATTGTATCTTTGAGCGTTTCGATGTCTAGTATGCCGTTTTTGTCTACGGGGATTGTTTCGACTTGAAGATTGAGAATTTGGGCTGCTCTCAAGAGTGCAACCAATACTGAATGTTCCTCACTCTGTGAGATGATGATCTTGTTTCGTTCCTCCTTTTTCCACTCATAGCCGTAAACAAGAGAAGCAACTGCTGATGGAATTGACTTCTGAAAGGAAATCTGTGCCTTGTCAGTGTTTAAGAATACAGCTAGCTTTGCACGAACGTCTTCAACAATGGCGCTTCCATTGACTGCTAGCTTGTAGGCTCCACGTCGTGAAGACACCACTGTTGACGCTAGAAACGTAGTCATAGCATCTATGGCAGGCTTTGGAACCAATGTGGTGCTTGCTGAATCGAAATAGGCAAGGTCCGGATTGTCGTTATAGATGCTAAATTCCCTCTTCACATCATCCGGATTGATTGGCATGGTTTGATATCGTCTGCTACACGTTTTTAACATCGTGCTATAGTGGGTATTTTTGATTGGTATTGAATTCCCAAGCTATCGAAGGTTTTTTCCTAATTACTGATGATGATCACGTCTTTGAGGTGAAAGGTGTTGTTCATCCCAGGAATCGAGTTGTTGCATACCTGAGGTATTTGCCTACCTCGGATGGAAACCGTGTTTCTTCTGATGGGGTCCGGTATAGAAAAATCACTTCATTAAAAGAACGTGAAGACTATCTGCAAAAAGAGCATAGCGAATATGTTTGGTTTGATGAAACCCGTGGACGGCTTTTGCAGGGTGTGCCCTTGAATAGGATTGCATTTGCCCTTGATCCAGTTGACTGTCTGCGTCAATTTAGAGATATGGGGCGACATTCAAGCTCATTGCAGCAGGCATCTTTGGACTTGGCCCAAATATTGATTGACATAACTGGGATTGAATGGAGAACTATTGGGCTTACAGGGTCTCAACTGGTTGGACTTGCCTCAAGTGAATCTGATATTGATCTCGTGATTTATGGTGAAGAGCCAGCTAGGAAAGTACATTCCATTCTGAAGGAGCGGTTTCACGGGATTGAGGATTTGAGTTGGTATACAGGCGAGTTACTGGATAAGCATACCACATTCAGATGGGGTGAAACGCCTCGATGGCGTGATGTTTTACAGAAAGTTGAATCAGGCAAGGTTTTACAAGGACTCTGCGGAGGGTACGAATTCTTCATTCGGATGGTCAAATTGCCCGATGAGATTGGATACGAGTACGATGACTTTGAAATTCATAATGAAGGAACGCTAACAGTCAAGTGTCATGTGACTGATGATCATGATTCAATCTTCACTCCGTGTGCGTATGAGGTTCAATGCAACAGGCTTGGTAATCTAAGAAGACTTGTAAGCTACCGAGGACGTTTCACAGAGCAGGTTTCAAAGGGAATGGATGTGGAAGCTAAAGGACGATTTGAATCCATTACAGATAGACGATCTGGAGAGGAGTTCAGCCAGTTAGTGCTAGGAGAGAGCTGGGATGACTATTTGGTACCCCTTTGATTATCAAATTCACTACATTAACACTAATTCACACCATTCTGTTGTGAATGGCGCCATAATTGTGAATCGTCCTGAGAAATCGGAGACTATAGGCCTCCATTGTATGCAAAAGGAGTTCATAATGTCGTTCATCCTTGTGAATGGACACACCCCTCCGTTTCCAGTGGAACTAAGTAAGGGGAACTCTTTATCCCTTGCAGGTCATTCACAAGCCACATATTCTAGTGAATGCTTGAACATATGGAGTAATTGGTTGTTTTCTCATTTAAAGGGCGGATAGGCCTTATTACATTCATTGCGGAGTGTAGAGCGTGCTACCACAGGAGAATCGCGATGGGGGGGTCTTGAACGTATACAGACGCAATATCTTGCGCTTACCCAGGTATTGGTAATTCACATACTCACATTTATCTGCAGATTGACCATAATTTATTGTGAATAGCAATAATATGGACTCTCTATTCGGAGTATGATGAAATCATGGCGGAAGGTGAAAGAACTAATTACGTTTATGAGTTCACTTACAGCTCTGGACCTGGTCTACGCGAGATCTTTCAATGCAAGTACGTCAGACCAGATGAAGCACTCAATCGGTTTCAGAAGATTCTTTCACTTACTCAATCGCCTTTTGACTTCAAGATTCTGGTTTCTGACGAGTCGACTGGAGAAGAGTCAAGCTTCCAAGTAAAGGGGAACCCTGAAGAGATGGTTGGAAAGTTTAAGGTATTCTTAGAAACTAGTACGGGTTACACATTTGCACCAACAATTGAAGAGTTGGCAGATGTTAATTTCGAAGATATTAGCTATGAATCCATGAGCAACTATGAGAAGATGCAGATGATAATTTATGCTTCGTTCAAACATGGAAAGTTCTCATCATTGGATGTGGCAGAGATCTATGAATCTACGTTTGAGAAAGACCTGCCGAAAAGCACTGCATCAACGTACCTTGCACGAATGTGGAACAACGGCGAGGCTCATCTGGAGAGACACGGCAACAGATCAGGCTATACATACCGTCTCAAGACAGAGCTGCCAGAGGTTCAAAGCGACATTGAAAGAGCAGAAGAGGTACTGGCAGCGATTCAGATACGAATTGGCAAGTAAGTTGTTTTTCAGAGTGATTATACTGCACGGATTGCTCTATTCTTGAGTGTATAGCACGTGTCCTTGTGAGTAGCCCAGAATTGGGGGTTCTAGCTCACAGTGTTGTAATGCGATCTTCAAGCTTGATTCCAAGGCTTTCAAGTTCGCCTAGAATCGGCTCGTATAGTTCAGACTTGATTGGTCTGTGGACTCCGGTTAAGGTGATTCTCCCTTCAAGTATCATTCTACTTGCTACTGCTACAGGTAGTGCAACAGTTCTTGACATTGAGGAGTCCCCATTTGGAATGCCATAATCAATCAGTGTTGATGTTACCTTCTCCTTCTTATCGCTGTACTCTGCTATGAACTCGTGATGCATGACTATCATATCGCGTTCTCCAGGAGCATACTGCAGCTTCTCTTCAAAGAGATGACATAGTGCATCAAGATATGTTGTAATATTCGAAGGAATCTCTGTATCATTGAAGAGGCCAATCCAGTCAAGACGGGAAATGATTGGGTCACTCTTCTTGAGCCCGGCTGCTTCCGCAACTGCACCTTGTAGATCGCCTTTTTCGGAATCGGTCAGTTTACGCATCATGTCTGCGTAAGTCATATTTTCAAAGGTATGTTCATCAAGTTCCAGTAGACCCAAATCTGCGATTTTCTTGAGCGTGGTACACCAACCGGGGTTTCTGAAAGTTCCACGTAGCATTGTCTTTGTTTCTGATATATTGTAGATGTCAATGTAAGATGTACTATCCCTGTTGGGATATCCTTCAAACTTCCCCATACCTGGAACCTCTATGATTTCATAATTATCAAAGAGTTCAGGACCCGGGATTACCACATCCTTGCCGTCACGCAGGAAATGAGCATCGTTTTTGCCCGCAAGAAGAACGCCTCTTGGACTCCAAGAGAGTTTGTAACCAAATGGATTGTTATTGGCATCAGGAGCAGGAAGTCCTCCAGTGAAAGATGTGAAGCTTATGACCTTGCCGCCTCTGTTGTGAATGTCATCGATTATCTTCATGGCACTCATGTGATCGATTCCAGGGTCAACTCCACACTCATTCAGTACCAAGATTCCCGCTTTCTTTGCCTCATCATCCAGGGCTTGCATTTCATCGGAAATGTATGAAGTCGTGCAGAATGGCTTGCGATATTTGATTGCTATTTTTGCAGCTTTCACGTGGTAGGTGTAAGGAAGCAATGAACAAGTCAAATCAGCTTCGGCAATTAGCTTGTCAAGTAGTTCATTGTCGGTCTTGATATTCAGGGTGACAGCTTTTGCACTCTCACATCCTTCAATCAATCGCTCAGCCTTGCTCCTTGTTCGACTGGCCGCAATGACATGAAATCCATGTTTGCACAAGTATTGAATGTACGGGCGGGCTACGAGACCCGCACCAAGACAGAGTACTTTCTGCATTTTTAATTCTCCTTGCTTAGTAAGAGTTTATTGAGATATTCGTAATTCTTAGTCAGCTCTCCGTTGTACACAATTGTTGCATCCTTGAGTTCTCTGGGAAGCATGAGCTGACTAAAAGGAACTGTGAAATTAGCTTTTGCCAGAGCAGGTATGAAATCTAGCAGAGTTTCGCTGAATGAAGTGGATGATTCGCGTGGAAGTTCTGTGGGGAGATTGTCTACTGCCATGACAACTGGTCCATTTCCTTCTACACCCAAAACCGCACGATCTTCGTCCACAAGGTAGATGAATGCGGGCTCGCCAGCATCAGTACATTGAAGAGTGAATTCCATTGCGCCGTTAACATCACATGATATATCTCCGACAATTCGTAGGCGGCGATTAGGATCATTCCAGTGCTTTCGGATGAAGTCCTTTGTCACAAGACGTGGGGATTTTTTAGTCCAGTAGATGCAGTTCATTAATACTGTCAGATGAGGAATGTAAGATTCAAATTTGCCTTTGTATTTCGTAGCACCATGTTCGTAATAGTCCATGAGTTCGAATTCCACTGAAGAGTCTAGCGGCTCTACCATATGCTCTTCCTTGAAGACACATTTGTAGAGTAGGTCCTGCTTTGCTGTGACATTAGCCAAGTCTTTGGGTTCTATCGTTTCGTGTGGGAGTATGTCAAATATTTCTTGGGCACCTCGTGATACATTCCCGTATCCTGCGAATCCAACGATGAAAGGTGTTAAGGAGTCGGGCAGACCCTGTTCTTTGATGCGTTTGCCTAGTGTTTGTATTCCTTTCTTGAGTTCATCAAGATCCTTGTATTGTGCAGTATGTTTCATACTAGAGAATGGATTCGGTTCAATACCCTCAATTTCGAGCCTCAAACCTAGAATACGAAATGTTTCGGACATCCCTGCGAGACCGGCCCAGTTACCAAAGAAGATCAATCTGAATCCTTTCTCATTCACAATTCGTTCGTAGTCGATGAGAGTTGCACCTACGTTCATGATTTTCTTCAACATTGGCATGTTGTACTTTTGGCCCTTGATTGTATGACTGAAGAAGATGTACACCTTTCCCTTTTCGTAAAAGTCGTTGGGCATCTCCTTCACTCCCAGAATCACAGGGACTTCTGTTCCCTTTAGGGGTTTGATCTGCGCACCAACTTCTTCAAACTCGTCTGGTCCAAAAGCTCGTTGATTACTCGGTTCAACAACGAACTGAATCCCATGTTTGGTACTCAAGAGCTTGATATGCTCAGGAACAATGGGGACTCTTGTTTCGAACATCTTCTCTTCTTTTCTCAGGCCAATGATGTTCACGACATTTCCTCCTTGAAAGATGGGAATGCAATCCAAGGACTGGGGCGGCTGTTGAGCAAGGCATTTTTGCTTTAAGCCTTCCCTCTTGTACGTTGTAATACTTGGACTAATGAATCAGAACATGTGTTCCAATTATGGCTAAGAAGAATGTCAAATTTTGTCTATCTCTATGACTGTAAACATGCTCGTCAGAGGAATGCCAGAAGGGTTTCTTTCACCAAGGATCTTTACGGATTCCTATATTCCTGGAAAACAAAAACTGGGATTAAACAAAAACGAAAGCCAGGGTTACTTGACGAGTGCATAGGTGCAGAAGCTGTTGCTGACTCCGCGATCTTTGTCCCGGGAGAGTATCAAGGTGAATTTGACTCTCTCTTCCATTCATACCAGGACATTTTGACAGTTCGAATCTTTGAAGTACTTGAGGAAGTGCTATAGAATTATTCCAGGTTTTGTATTTATCGTATTACAATCATTAGAACACGTGTTCCAAGTTACATTTTAAGTTCACTTAGATCATTACGGCTCTCTGACCCCTGTATTTCCAGTGGAAAATAATAAAGATGTCGATAAGAATAGATGCCGAAAAATATATATAGATGTTTTCGAACCCGATGATCATCTCCATTTTATTATATTATATATATACCCACCCAATGCATCTCACATTTTATTCTCCAGTGGAAATGAAGGGGTGTTATGTCATATTAGCCGAATACATGGATAGCTATTTGTGTAATACATGATCGCAATACTTGGAACACGTGTTCTAGGAAAATTTGTGATCTATTTGCATGTCTGCAATTTTCAGTTTAATGATTTGTGTTCATAAGGTCCAATACCGCAAGACTGATACCCACGATTCTTTCTTCGCCCGACAACATTCATGCGAATGCAAGGAGGCCAATCATTGACCAAACCTAAACAACTCTTGGAGGACAATGTCGGCAAGGAAATACTTCTACTTGGCAATGAATCGATAGCACGCGGAGTGCTTGAGGCGGGAGTACGGCTAGTTGCTTTGTACCCTGGTACTCCAAGCAGCGAAATAGGAAACAATCTCACTTTCATGGCGCCACACATCCCCGATTTCTATTTCGAATTCAGTACCAACGAAAAAGTTGCACTGGAAGTCGCTGGAGCTGCTGCTGTAGCTGGCGTTCGATCTATGATGGTATGTAAAGGACCTGGTCTCAATGTAGCTGCTGATCCATTCTTTTCACTAGCTTATGTTGGAGTTCGAGGTGGGATGGTCATAATTGTTGCTGACGATCCAAGCATGTGGAGCTCCCAAAACGAGAACGATTCCCGCTACTATGCACTCATGGGTAATATGCCTCTAATAGAACCGTCTGATCCTTCTGAAGCGAAGTCAATGTTACTCCAAGCCTACGAAATCTCAGAAAAGCTCGAGCTACCTATTCTCTTTCGTACAACCACCCGAATCAATCATACTAGATCACCAGTCACATTCGGTCCGATTCAGGATAGACCAAAAAAAGTCGAATTTGTCAAAGACCCATTCAGATTTGTGCCAATACCTTCAGTAGCTCGAATTCGCCATTCTTGGCTTTTGAAACAGATTGAACTCGCAATGGAAATCTCAGAATCAACAGAGCTCAATTTCACAATTGGCAGTGGAAATCTGGGAATAATTACTAGCGGAGTTTCATACAATTACGTGGTTGAAGCTCTATCGACCTTAAACATTGATGCTGAAACCTTGAAGCTTGGAATGACACATCCTGTTCCTGAGAAGATGATATCAGAGTTTCTCAAGCGTCATAAGCAAGTGATGATTGTCGAAGAACTTGATCCATTCTTGGAAACACATGCTAGAAGGATTGCACAACTTAATGGAATCAAAACAAACATTCTCGGCAAAGAACAGGGTTTCTTCCCTCGAACGCTCGAATACAGTCCACGAATTGTGATTGAGGCTCTCTCGAAGATTCTGAATTGTAATACGAGTATTAACTGGAAGACAATCGACCAGAAAGCTAGTGAAATCTTAGAATTGCCTCCACGTCCTCCGCTTCTTTGTGCTGGATGTCCTCACAGGGCTACGTACTATGCAATTCGAGTAGCCACACGCGGAAAAGCAATCTATCCATCGGACATCGGATGCTATACGCTCAGTATTTCGCCACCATTAGAAACTGCTGACATTCTGTTCGATATGGGTTCTTCAATTACAACAGCCTGCGGTCTAGCTGAAGTCACAGACCAAGATGTCGTTGCTACAATAGGTGATAGTACCTTCTTTGCAGCTGGATTACCTGGAATCGCTAATGCCGTCTACAATCAGCATAGAATTAGTCTAGTCATACTTGACAACCATACAACTGCAATGACTGGACATCAGCCTCATCCAGGAACTGGTGTCACAGGAATGCAGGAAAAGGTACCACCACTCAACATTGCTAAAGTCTGTAAGGGACTTGGAGTGGAATACGTGAAGACAATCGATCCATTCGCTTCCTTGGCAGATCTTGTTGCTGCAGTTCGGGAAATGACCACATGGACAAGAGAAAATCATAAACCATCAGTACTAGTTTCAATTGCTCCTTGTGCACTTCTTGAAGCCGCTGAGCGCCGTAAGACCGGAGAGTTCCCCACACCTTACTACGTCGATTCCGAACTCTGTAATTCATGTAAGCGTTGTTTGAATCGCTTGTCATGTCCAGCCATGTATCTCGATACGGAAACCGGACAGGCAGTGATTGATCAAACAATGTGCAATTATTGCGGAACATGCGTTGCAGTATGTCCACAAGGCGCAATCAAACAGGAGGATGTTTGAAATGAACAGTAATACAGTGAGTATTGTAATCTCCGGGGTTGGTGGCCAAGGTGTCCTTACATTGGCAGAGATACTAGCAAAGGCTGCTCTATCTGATTCGCACAATGTCCGCGTGGGCGAGATACATGGAATGGCCCAAAGAGGAGGTCATGTGGTATGCACTGTTCGCATTGGTGCTGGTGCGCAAGGTCCAATAGTAGACCCAGGGACAGCTAATCTTCTTGTTGGCTTCGAACCGGTTGAAACACTGCGCGAGGCGCACATGATTCGAGAAGATGGATGCGTTTTGCTGAGCTCGCACATACAATATCCCGTAGCAGTTTCCATGGGCAATGCATCATACCCTCCAAACAAAGAAATCATTGACAGCATTCGTAAGTTCACTAATCGCATCCTTGAATTTGACGCCATGGCGATGGCAAAGGAAGCAGGGAGTTCAAGGGCACTTAACATGATTATGCTTGGCGCTATCATTGGCACAGGACTGACCCCGATAACTGAAGAAGCAGCTATAGATGCAGTCCGCAGCACTTTCTCAAAGAAGTTTGAGTCAATCAATATCAAAGCAGTCAAGATGGGTCGCGAAAAGGTCGAGGATCTCAATCGCTAACGTCTATCTTGCAAGCTTTGCAGCGGCGACTACAGCTTGACCTGATGAAATTCCTCCGTCACTAGGTGGAATATACCTATGGATCAGTGGGGTGAGATGCTCATTGGTGATATGGTTGATGATTGCCTTAGTTACAATTCGATTCAATGCAACACCCCCAGAGAACCCTACATAGTCTAGCCCCTGATTGTGTGCTGTATCACAAGCTATCTTGGCAAGTGATTCACCAAGGTGCCATTGAGCTGCATAAGCGAGTTCAGCAGGCTTACTTCCATCTTTCCTGAGTTCAAGTAGCTGCTTTAGTGATTCAGCGATATCCAGGAATGTACCCCGATTGTTTGTATTGAATCTGGGTTCAAGCCTTATCTTCGTTTTACGAGCAACCGACTCAAGTTTCATGGGGCATTCACCATCATAGGTATTCTCCGAGCAAATACCCAGTGCTATTGCTACTGCATCAAGATATCGACCAGCACTGCTGCTTTGAACAACATTCACTTTGCGTTTAGTCGCTTCAACGAGCAACGATAATGATTCATCCGTAGTGCTTAAGCCGGGGGCAATCAAGCTTCCTTCAACAATATCCAACATCTCACGTGTGCTTAGTTCCCTTCCAAGAAGTCCAACGAACGGTCTCACTGCATACTTTGCAGAGAGATCTCCACCAGCATACGCAGCCTGTTCCAGCCCTCCGGTTTTCTCATACTTTTCGAAGCTTCCTACGAGAATTTCACCACCCCATGCAGTGCCATTATTCCCATAACCAAATCCGTCTGCTGTAATACAAGTGATACGCGTATTGAGTGATAATTGATGGTCAACCATGAGGGCTGCCAAGTGCGCATGATGATGCTGTACCCGGAAGAGTGGAATTCCATTGTCCGATGATAGCGCTTCTGCGAACTCAGTAGTCAGGAATTCAGGATGGAGGTCACAAGCCACAGCATCGATATGATCAACAGCTAATAGATGAACCATGTGATTCAATGCGTCAGATAGAAACTCGATGTTCTCAAGTCGATTTGTGTCACCGATATGCTGAGTAACGTAGATGCGTTTAGATTTCAATACTACACCAGTCGTCTTTTCTTCTGGACCTACTGCAACTATTGTTGACGAACCAAAGGAATTGTCCAGCCTCATCGGATCAGGTACATAACCCCTTGCTCGTCGTATGAAGACAGCATGATCACTACTGACGGGCTTGATGACTGAATCATCCGCTCTTTGGTGTATCCTCCTATTGTGAATAAGAAAATAATCCGCAACACCCTCTAGCTTAGACATGATGGTGTCAGGATGAATGTACATTGGGAGTCCCGTAGGATTCGCGCTTGTCATGACTAGTGCCGGCTCCTCTGAAGAATGAAATAATAGATAATGAAGAGGAGAGTACGGGAGCATCACTCCCACAGTATCAAGACCTGGTGATATCAGCTCTAAAGAGTCGTCAGGTATTGCACCTTCCACTTCAGATTGTTGATTCCTATCATCAGTCCATTTTCCCTTTTTCACGAGTACAATTGGCCTTCTCCATGAAGTGAGTAGTTTCTCCTCCATCGGCGTGGGACTTGAGAACGCTCTAGCAGCATCGAGATTTCTTGCCATGATGGCAAAGGGCCGATACGCTCTCTGTTTCCGGGTTCTAAGATTTCGTATAGGAGTAACATCGGTCACTTTCGTGACCAAATGAGTTCCCCCTATTCCTTGAACTGCGATGATAGATCCTTGTGACAACAGCTCTGCCGCACCAACAATCGAGTCACCATCCACAACTGATCGGTTATGTGCATCTACGAGTCGATAGGTCGGCCCACAGTATTCACAAGCAGTAGTCTGAGCATGATATCGGCGGTCAAGAGGGTCTGTATAACCTGTATTACAAGTATCACATAGAGGAAAATCAACCATTGTGGTATTAGGTCTATCATAGGGAAGATCAATAATTGTTGAGAACCTTGGACCACAAGCAGCACAGGAAGTAAATGGATACTGATACCACCTTGAATTAGGATTGGTCAGGTCAGTAATGCAAGCCGAGCAAATTGCTATATCGGGGGGTATGTCGGGGGTCAATCCAGCACTTCTGGATGTAGAGGACTTTTTGATGATGAAATCCTTGAAGGGTTTCCCTAAATTTTCCCATTCAATATCAAGTTTGTCCACCCGTGATATGGATGGAGGATCCTGCTCAATTTTATGTATCAGGTCCTTGATACTTTCTGAATTGCCTTCAACAACAATACGGACACCGGCATCGCCAAGATTCAAGACATATCCTTCTAAGGAGAGGGACTTTGCAACACGATACACGAACGGTCGAAAACCCACTCCTTGTACGATTCCAGTGACATGGATGCTAGCCCTACGTTTCACCTAGTAACGGCCTCTCAGAAGCCTTACCTAGTCATGATATTAATCCAGTGAAGCAACGACAAAATGCGTGTGATCTTGTAGGACCTCTTAAGGAAATGCCTGAACACATTTGCGATTGACCTTGAACGCTTTCAGTAAGAATACCGAATCCATCGTTCATGAACCGATAACTACCCCTTCCATTCTTGCTACTATACCAGAGTGCCTAAGGAACACTCTGCAGAAATCCATCAGCAAGACACAGAAGCGGAGGAAGTCTGTTCTAATCTCAAGTAACAGTCTTGCAAATCGATTCATTCTTTCTAGGTGGGGAATCCACCCCTCACAACGCAGGCACTATCGAAATCTATTCGCTGCAGTACGGAAGCACTGTAGAGCTGTCTTCAGGCACACTCTGGCCCAAGGCCGCTTGGAATGGGAATCTGCATCCGAAAGATATGTGTTTGGAGTTTACAAATTTGACGAGATACGAGGGAATCTGATACTTAGTTTTATGACAGTATCTCCGAACTCAGAATGGTTTCTTAAGCCGAGATCATCCACTTGGTACCCCAAAACCTAGTGGATAGTATTACAAATATTACTCGAGGGTAAGTAGTTCGCGAAAGACATATCTCAAGCTTACTGTATGAAACACTGGTATACAATACTGTATCCGCTAAGAGGCTCCCATCACTCACGTAAAGAACAACCATCATAGACCTCTACAACCGAAATTGGGCTATATGAGGCATGTTCCCTGTGGTTAGGATGGGGTCCAATTATCAATTTCCTGAAGAATAACGGAGTGTAGAGTCTTGGAATCGAATGGGAAAAAGCAAGGGTTTCGGGGAAAGTCGAAAAGGAGAATCCGATCCAATGTTAAGCAGGTTTTGAACGAACCAATACTGAAGACTCTAGTCAAACAGTCAATGCTCACTGAAACACAACTTGAAACACTAATCATTGATCTTCTCGTGGAGGATAACTATGGAGCTCACATTCCTTATGATGATAAGGCAGCATTCAGGTCTCGTCAGGGTACTAGAGCACGAGGAGTATCACGTGGAGCATTCAACAGATCACTGAGCCAGGCACGGAGGAACCTGACGCAGTGTCTAAGTACAATGCTTCTGTTAGCCTATCTTGGACTGTTTGAATTCACTATATTTCGACCTTTTGAAGAGATAGCTGGAAGAATTGGAAACTACAGGCACATCCGTGACATACTGGGCGACAAGATTCAGTTGTCAACTGAAGACGTCGAGAGCTACCGTGCGGCTGAACGTATGATTCTTGCAGCCCTTGATGAGCTTGCCTCGTCCGTTGCGTTGAAATCCGATCTCTCTAAGAGAAGGTCTGGTTCCACAACTGATTAGCTTTGGATAGATGTATTAGACCGGCGATTGCAGGAGAGTAAAAAGCGGTACGAATGTGTCGTGTCATCGAAGACGCATTGCAACGCCAGCTAAGTCCGTTTTCCCATCGGGTCGTTCATAGCCACATTGATCATCTTGGAAGTATATCTTGAGGAGATAGAGATGCCAACGATATTGCTTGGACTTACCAAGGCAATCCGAAACTTCGGCATTGGCATGTCATCTTTGACACGACACACTCATACAGAACATAAACACAATGATACATAGTTCTAATCTTAGAACAGGAATTTCGCTCAAGATACACACGCAAATGGTCCATTTGTAATACATAACATACAGATAATACAACCATCTTGCATCTAGCCAACCTTTATTCTACTTGTACGAATCAGTGAGTCTTGACTCAGACAGTGACAGTGATAACGGTGGTCAAGGAGAATCCCTTGGACAGGCTACTGAAAAAAAGTAGAAAACGAGTTGCGGAAATCGAGGATCGTAATGAGCTTGATAAGATTGCGAATGCGATTGGCGATCGAAGAGAACGGGACCTACTTGATCTCTTAGCCAACATAGAAGCCAGAGACGGATGGAGAACCGTAGTTCAGTTTCTAATCGAATCAGCGAAATCTACTTACTCGGCTCCAATTGGCGCAGGGGGAAACCAAAGAAGAATCGAGCCCTTGAAGTATCGGGAAGTGATTTTCGCCACCTTCTCCTCGGCAGGTCTGGAGCCTGTTAATCATGATACAGTAGCATTGCTCGATGAACTACGAGGTGAAGAGTCGATGGTATCTGCTACACGTACATTCGCTGCTAGAGTTCAGAATCTGGCAATTGAGCAATTCCAGAGTGGAGATGCCCTTTTCTTCGATTTAACGAGTATGAACAGCTCTCTTCCAACAGACTTGGTTGAAATGGCTGAAGCAATTCACAAGAAACGAATGCACGAGCTAATCATTCCGGTTGGGAGGAAACAAGCACACGTGAAACAGCTATGGTACTCCGAGTATGGCCGGACAGCCTTGGCAGAACAAGGAATTAAAGGAAATAGACTACTACTCTCCGATCTCGACTCGGTATTATCTGTAATACAACTAAGAATTGGCCATCGGCCTGTGACTAAGGAAGATGACAGTCCCCTGGAAGTACCAGAGGTTTCACCTACTAATACTGAATATGGAAACCTTCTCACCATGATGATCAATCAAGACATCAATGGACTCGGTCTTCTTGGAAGCAAATACTCACATCCTCTTCTTAATACTATACTAGAATCAGCGGCTGTTGATTACCAGCAAGACGAGTCCAATAATCTGTTTAGGAGGTTCATTTCTTGCATCAACAGCCATGTGCAAGTGCGATCACTAGATTCACTTACAACGTTCGAGCGCATCATGCAATTAGACAACAGCCGCCTTGCAACACTCGTCACCATGGCTCTAGCAAATTTCTATCATAAATCTGCAGCCTCAGTCTTGATTGAGCTGGCATGTAGGACAAAGAATAGGGAAGTTGAATCTGCTTCGCTCACATCCATCGCAAACATTCGCCAAAGGTGTCCTGAAGTCGAAGTCGTATTAGACACAGTCCTAGCATCGGAGTGTAGAAATCGCGGTAGACTAAGACGCTTACAGAAGGAGCTTTTGAAGACCGGTAGAAGTCGGTATTACAGATAATACAAGTATTATGCGCCGTGAGCACGGCAGACATAAATCAACTGACCCTCTCGCGTGAGAACATGAGCAAATCGAAAGGGAACGCAATGGAGGATATTGGAAAGTTCTTCACACCTCATTCCGTTGCCTTAGTTGGAGCTTCATCTGACTACAGGAAGTTGGGTAACTCAATATTGATGAATCTCTTAGCATCAGAAATACAGGTATATCCCGTTACCCGACGCAAAGACCGTGTCCTCGGTGTCAAGGCGTATCCAGATTTGAGAAGCCTACCCGAACCCGTTGATCTGGTCATCATTGCGGTAGCCGCTAAATACTGTGCGGAACTTATGTTGGAAGTACAAGGCGCTGGGGCTAGACACGCAGTTGTGATTTCCGGTGGATTCAGTGAAATTGGTCCTGAAGGAAAGAAGCTTGAAGATGCGTTAGTCGCAGCTGCAAAAAAAGCGGATGTTAGAATCATCGGTCCGAATTGCGTTGGAGTATCCAACAGTCGAACCTTCAATGGCACATTTACTATGATGCCAGAGCGGGGCAACATAGCATTCCTGTCTCAGAGTGGTGCGCTTGGAGGCATGACGATCTATATGACGCGAGCGAAACGCATAGGCATGAGCAAGTTCGCTAGCGTTGGAAATGCGGCAGATGTGAGTTTCGATGAAATAATCGACTATTTCAGAACAGACGCAAAGTCTGCAGTCATTGCGGTATACGTAGAAGGAGTCGATAATGGCAGGTCATTCTTCAATGCTCTACGTAACGCTGCTAACGAAAAACCAGTTGTTGTTCTGAAAGGTGGTCGGAGTGATATAGGTGGAAAGGCTACACGGTCACACACCGGATCTATGGCTGGATCTCCGAAGCTGTTTGAAGGCATGATTCGCCAGGCTGGCTGTGTCACAGCCCCAACATTCGATTCATTGCTTGAGATATGCAAGCTATTTGATTACCAACCTCTTCCAGCTGGAAATCGTGTTGGTATTATTAGTAATACAGGTGGAGCGGGAGTTCTAGCTACGGATGCAGTATCTGATTTCAATCTAGAAGTTCCGAATCTGGAAAGAAAAACACGTTATAAACTTAAGCAGATTCTATCTCCTATGGCGTCGACAAACAATCCAGTAGACGTAGTGGCAGGTGCTGGTCGAAAGGAATACACTCTCACAACAGAGCTCTTGCTAAGAGATCCAAACTTAGACATGCTGTTGGTAATCTGTGGGGTACCTACATTTGCAGGAATGACGCAGACTGAACATGCTGCAGGTACTCTTGAAGGACTGCGAACAGCTGAGAGCGGTAAGCCTGTTGTCGGAGTCTGGTTGGCGGGTGACGTTGGCAAACCTGGTAAGGACTTGTTAGAAATGAACAAGATACCATGTTATGACGACCCTGCACTGGCAGCTCTCTGCATGTCACGAGTGGCACAATATGCTGAGATGCATAGCTCTTCCAAGTAAGTCACTATGCTGGTATGCTATGTATTACATGTATTAGAGCCAATACCATCAAGTTTTCAGATGTTTTTCTGCAATAGTCGGAAACTCATTTGTCACCGCTTCGCGCAGCTTACGCTCAACCCACATACTCAGATTAATCGACTTCTCACTTCTCACAGCCTGCAAACAATTTCTCAGGTCTATTGGAATCGAGAACGAAACTATGG
Source organism: Candidatus Thorarchaeota archaeon (assembly GCA_030612365.1). Taxonomy (GTDB): domain Archaea; phylum Asgardarchaeota; class Thorarchaeia; order Thorarchaeales; family Thorarchaeaceae; genus WTCK01. The sequence continues at coordinate 8,485 of JAUWOA010000005.1, read as the reverse complement.
GGCTCTTACGCTCACGGTTTGGCACAGCTTCAATATGCCCAGTTTCATCTACTCCTTCTACAGAGGTGTGTGCGGGTTGACTTATCGCTGCTGTAGACTCACCCTTCTTTCGTCTATCTTCTTCATCTCGTCTATACTTACCTAGAACCAATATTACACCTCCTTCAAGATACTTGCATAAGCCTCTGTCACCAGCTCGGCAATCCTTAAGGTAACAACTGGATCTCCTGATTGTCTGAGCTTTTCTGCAGCCACCTGTTGGCACCCGCGGGCAAGCATCCGTATATCGCGTGGATTCCCTCTGGCTGCACGATTGATGGTTTCTACTGTTTTCTCGTCAAATGGATATAGGTCGAAATCAGTGGGATCGAAGGTATCGATTTTCCCTTGCGCGTACGCCAATCTACGGCCAACGAACTCCTTCGCCTTTTCGTCATCAAGTGGCGGCACATCAAGTGGTTCAGTTCTGTGTGCAATCTGCGGCAGGAAGTTAAGCATTGCATTCCAATATTCCATTGTTCCGCTCATGATGAGCGTGATAATGGGCTCATCAAGTGTGCGTCCGCTGTGTGAATCAATCATCTCCTCAGTAGGCAAGTCTGCTAAGTATCGCAGTTTGTGGAAAGCTGCCTCTTGGTTGTCAGCGACATCTTCTATGAATAGGGCTGTGCGACACTTGTCCTGGACATACCTTCTTAGGCTCTCTTTGGCAACGGCCTCTACAATCTGACTTGACTCCCATGACCGACGATATTTAATCCTAAGAGAATCAGCTATTGCTGCTGACATTTGCTTTTCATAGAGACCGGTCATTCCGACATAACCCGTGACAAACTTGTTTTCACGTCTGTCCGCCAAGGTGGGCAAGTCTCGAAGGGCCAAGAGCATCAAAGTACTCTTGCCAGATCCCACTGGACCCCTCAGAAACACATGACGTTCATTCGTAAGAATCAAATCAACGATACTGTCAAGGAACGTTGGGTGTTCAATGTATAACCTTGAATCTGGCATCTTGTAGCCCCGGAATGGCGAGGATCTGCAGTTAACAGCTTCTTCCCACGCACGCAGAACTTCTTTTCTAGTGTTGAAGTGCCTAATCAAAGCGCTTTCATGGATGGCAATTGTCATCTTGTTTTGCCCTCTTGTATCACAAGTACTTCATGTAATACAGTTTCTGCCATTCATTATCCTGATATAAATAATATGGTCGATTACTGAGGCTATGTCAAACCCATCGCAATGAACGATAACCTTTTTCAAGCAGACCAAATTGAGAAACGCAGCCGGAAAGTCGACTCGAACCGGTGTAACAGGGAGCCAAGTGAAATGGACATCAATCGAACGCAACACATACTAAACTCATTGATGATTCTCGCTTTCTTGATATTTGGAGGTTCTTCAGGTGTGCTGCTCATCACAGATACACCTCTCACGAGTTCAACGGTTGCACTTCCATTCGCTTTCCTCTTCTTGTGCATCATGACTCTCATAGTCACCGGACAGATTGACGAGAAGCCTCAGATGATTGAGAAGTATCTACGCGAATGGCTCGTTATTTGTATCTTCGGTGTCATAGTGGCCGCCTTGGCCTTTACACTTGCCTGATGTTCAACACAAGAGTATTAGGAATTTTAAAATCGAGCTATTCATTAGAGTAATAGGCACGAAATCTGATCTCTTCTGTAGAAGTGAACCCAATGAGCAAAATCCTACCGGGCACGAAGACAACACGTATGGAACTACTTCGTCTCAAGAACAGGAAACTACTAGCTCAGCGTGGCTATGATCTTCTCAAGGAGAAGTTGGACTCGCTAATCATGGAATTCTTCAACTCAATTGCAGCAATCAAGCAGTCTCGTGAAGCCATGGAAGAATCATTGTCTGAGGCATTTTCAGCACTTACCCAAGCTAAGATGATTATGGGGCCATCAAGAATTGTGGAGTTTGCTCATGCAAGTCAGGTACGCGCCGACCTCCGAATCACAACTCGTTTTATGATGGGGGTTCGTGTTCCTGTTCTAGCAGTTCAACAGCGTTACCCAGATCTTCCCTATTCATTGGTTGACTCAAGCGCAAGATTAGATGCGATGAGTACGAAATTTAAAGATGCACTGAGGGCCATTGTTAGACTTGCTGAAATAGAAACAACTGTGAAGCGACTTGCTCTTGAGATTGAACGCACAAAAAGAAGGGTTTCCGCTCTCGAAACTATTGTCATCCCGAGATTAGAAGCCACAACTAGACACGTGAAATTGGCTCTAGAAGAAAGAGAACGAGAAGACTTCTTCAGAACCAAGATCATACGAGACCGGATTGCTGCAGAAGAATAGCTATCCGTGACGAAGCTTCAGTATCGCAGAAGCTAAGTCCCCCTTACTTTCCTTCAGAGCTTCTATAGCATCCTCAATGCTAGACCCAGTCTGACTTGCCACCAAGGCTGCATCTTCCATAGGAATTTCAATCTCTTTCTCTTTTGGTACTTCATCGGTTTCAATACTGGCAGTAAGTCCACGCTCTGTCTTTGTACCCGATACCTGGAACGATTCACTACCTGCTTGCTTAATCATTACTACTTGGGGATTTGATATGACCCATTCCTTATCTTCGAACCTAAATAGGACTTCTTTCACGCCGGCAATATCCTTCTGCTCGATTCCCGCCTTCTTCATCATACGCGCCATTTGTTTCGGTGACATACCTCTGAATCCCATTGAATTACACCTCAGTCAATCATCTTCCCAATCATGGACTTGGTACCCAATTTCATCATACGTGGTCTTTCGAACCTGATAAAATGCTTGTGCTTAGTTTCAACATACACGAATGGGTGTGGCGTGGATGTCAAACACGTAGTGCTCAATACCGGGAGAGTAGTGTTTCACCTCTCGCACAGAAAACTCAGTGTTTAAACCCTGTTTCATCGCGATAGTATTAATTGTATTACCAGCCCTCGGGATATCCCTCCTTGGCAATGCAGCATGAAGATGCACATATCCACCATCCTCACGCAATGCTTTCAGAGCGTAAGGCAGATACTCGATGGTGTTGTGGAGATATCCTAAGATTACTCGATTCGCCTCATTAGCCGGGTGAATCTCCCTACAATCACCAAGCAGAGCTTGCATTCTGTCTTCCACTCCATTCAACTTGATATTCTCAACAAGAAAGCGGTGCGCTTCTGGGTTGATTTCAATGGCTACCACCCTAGATTTAGTCTTTTTAGCGATATGCAGAGAGAACTGTCCTACGCATGCAAACATATCAAGAACCATCTCATCTCCCTTGATCATGTTGGGCACGCGCATTCTCTCAGCAACATTTCCCCCCGAAAAAGTTAGCCGCAGCGGATCAAGTCGGAACAACACGCCTCCCTCAATATGCTCAGTAACAGTATTGGAGTCACCTGCCACTAGCCTATACCCTGGCTTTCGCATGATTCCCATCGTTGGATCTGTTTTGACTGCCACTGAGCGGATTCGATGGTCAAACTCCAGTGTAGCTTCTGCAATAAGCTGTGCAAATTCTCCCAACCTTTCATGAAGCTGTAGTAGGGCAACATGTCCTACGATTTGAAAACCCGAAGGAACTGGAACACTCTCTGGAAGACGATTACCAATCCTTCTTCTGAGGAACTCTCTATAACGCATGGCATGTAGACTCTGAACTTGTTGATTACTTAGCAATAGATGTTGCTTGGGAACTTTTCTTGTTGGCGCTCCTGAATCTTCCTTATTGCTTTGAGAAAATCGTCCTGAGTAACACACCCTCTATCCGCACTGATCGCAAACATACCAGCTTCTGTGCAGACTGCCTTGATATCTGCTCCCGACATTTTGTCACTTAATGATAACAATGGCTTATAGCTGAATTCTGATTCGATATTCATTCCGCGAGTGTGGATGTCGAAAATCTTCTCTCTGCCCTTGTCATCAGGTAGCGGGAAATCAATAATCCGGTCAAAACGTCCAGGCCTAAGCAAGGCCGGGTCCAGTATGTCGGGTCTATTCGTGGCTCCAATCACGGCAACTTGTCCACGAGAAGCAAACCCATCTAGCTCGCTAAGCAATTGCATGAGCGTCCGCTGCACTTCACGGTCTCCCGAAGTCGCTACATCAAGTCGGTGAGAGCCCACTGCATCCAATTCATCTATGAAGATTATCGCAGGAGCCTTATCTTTCGCGAGCAAGAATACCTCTCGTACTAATCTAGCACCTTCCCCTATAAACTTCTGAACTAATTCTGAACCAATCACACGGATGAAAGTAGCTGTGGTTTCATGGGCAACTGCTCTAGCGGCCAGAGTCTTTCCTGTACCGGGGGCCCCAGTAAGCAATACGCCACGAGGTGGATCAATGCCAACCCTCTCAAACAACTCCGGTTTCAGAAGAGGTAGTTCAACAGTCCCTTTAAGATCATCAAGCTGCTTATCCAAGCCTCCAATATCTGAATACGAAACGTCTGGAGCCACCTCAATCTCCATGGCTCGAATCATTGGGTCTCGCGGGGGCGGAAGCTCCTGAGTTACAGCAAATGATCGCTGATTCAGAGCAACTCGCATACCTGGTGAAAGTCGGTCTCTCGAGATTGAAGTTGCCACATGTACAACGAAGTTAGGTCCGGTGGAGCTTTTTACAACTGCCCTTCCATCGTCAAGCATCTCAACTACGGTCGCAGTAATGAGTGGGGACTGTCGGAGTTTCTCAAGTTCTGTTCTCAGGGTTTGAGTTTCCTTTTCCAATCGACTGCGCTCAGCATGCAGTATCTGTTTTTCTGTTTCGAGAGCTCGTAGTCGGCGTTCTAGATGCCGAGTATAGGTTTCAGTGTAGGTCGAATCATCGATGCTGCCCTCTTTCTTTGCATACGTAGTCCCTGGCAATCAAGGTCACCTTACGTCTTCTTCGATTGCTTAGAATTTAAGGATTGCTTTGAAGAAGTACCATTGGCGGTAGCTTCTGATTCCAACTGAGAGTTTGTTGTGTCAGGTCGGCAATGCTTATCTGTTGAGATATAATGGAGTTACTCGAAGAGGGATACTCCCATGCCAAGCTGTGAGTTGTGTGGTCGAAATATGAAAGGTGCTGGTCGTGATGTCACCATAGAGGGTGCTGACATGCTTGTATGTCCACAGTGTGCAACCAAGTTTGGAGGGCACACAATAGATTCCACATCAAGGAGAAGCCAATCAGCTCCGAGAAATCCTTCATGGCTGGGCAGCCCGATTGAACCTTCAAGGGCCTCTCCTACTTCAGCACCTCCACGGGCTCGCGTCAAGCGAAGACCAAAGCCCAGGGGTGCTTTGCTCGAAGATATGATTCTAATTGAGGACTACGCACAGGCTATTCGGGGTGCTAGGCAGAAGAGGAATCTGAGCCAAGATGAGCTTGCCCAGAAAGTTGGTGAGAGAGTTTCTACTCTCCAAGGTATTGAAACTGGCAGGTTGAAGCCCACCAAAAAGACGATTCGGGGGCTAGAGAGAGAGCTTGAAATCTCTTTGCTGGAATCTATCGGACCTGTACCGATAAAGAGTAGCCGAGTGACGTCAAGAGGAAGTCCCACACTCGGAGATGTTGTACGTATCAAACGAAAGAAGTCCCAGAAAGACGAAGCCAAGTAATAGGTCTTATATAGTATCTAAACCACTAATACTACAGGGCCAAATCTCTCAACTACGATGTTTTCAACGATAGCACGAAACTAGTCGACAAATCAAGTTCAATATGTCAAGGTGATCACTTCCATGGTACAGAGCTCCTTCAATCATGACCTTTTTCGTCTTGTAGTGGAGGAAATAGCAGGAAAAGAGGGCGTCGATGTTTCAACAGTTCTTGTGAACTCTGAAGAAACAACCGATGAGGAAATCGCTACAAAGACTGATTTAAAGCTGAATGTAGTTCGCAGAATACTCTACAAACTGCACGACAATCATCTCGCATCCTACAGACGGATCCGTGACACTAACACCGGTTGGTTTCTGTACTACTGGCGTATCGACCCAAAAAAGGCGCAATCTCTCGTGAACAAGAAGAAATTCATGGTCTTGAGCCTTCTAGAACAAAGACTAGACCACGAGAGTAACAACGATTTGTACACCTGTGTAAACAGGGACTCCTCGCCGGTCCCCTTTGAGGAAGCAATGAATCTCTCGTTTCGGTGTCCTGTTTGCAATAGTCAATTGGAGTATGTAAACAACGAAAAGGCAATCAATTTCCTCCGCAAGCGTGTAGAGGATCTCAGAGCTGACCTGAAAGCATCCACATAGTTTCTCCATGTCGTAAGACACTGGATCCCGTGCAAAAGGTACTTAGCAATTGCATAGGTGCCATTATTATCAGGATAGGCTATCTTTGAAGATAACACTCATCGCTCGAGCATACGGTCCATACCGCGGACGGGTACTAGGTCTGATGAAATCTGAGATTACTGAAATGATTTCAGAACTCGACGCAAAGGTGCAGAAGGCAGCTACCAACAAGAGAGGTCACATCATACTCACTATCACAGGAGAAAACGAGGAATTCATTACTAATGTTCTGAATCGCGAGTATGGTATAGTACCAAGACCAGAGAAGCTCACGATTGGACAAATTGAAAATGGTTACATTGTGGATTTCGGTAAAGTGGGGTATGGGCTTTACGTGAATGTTGGTGTTTCGAAACCGAATCATATGGACGCTTTGCTGCCGTTACACAAGATTCGTGATCAGTTTGAGATGCCAAAGACTCCACTGAGAAAAATCGCCAAAGCCCTTATCCTAGTTGACAATCTCCCTGTTGAAATAGTATTGACTGGCATTGACATTCCTAATTCCAAGATTGAAGCGGAATTCAGCAAGCAGACTCTTGACAGAATCAAGAGGTGGAGCAAGGACGATCATGAGCGCCTTCTTGTCTTTGGTGTTACAAGAGAGCTACTTGACAGAGTTCTCTCAAAATCAGGCCACGAAGAGGATATCTACAGAGTTGAGAGGATTGGTCCTTTCGAGTATTCTCTAAGATGCAAACGAAGTACACGTGCCTCAGGGATAATCACAGCCATCGGGCCCAAACTAAGGGGCGTTCCAATGCATCTAGTCATTCCGCGCGAAATGGAGGCGATTCGCGATGCCAAGGCTTGACGTCTGGCTTACAGAACAAGGACTGTTCTCATCTCGTCAAGTGGCAAAACGCGCAATACGAGTTGGCGGTGTTACGGTTAATGGAAAACTAGCTAAACCATCAACTTGGATTTCAGGTAAAGAAGAGGTTTTAGTCAATGACCGTGCATCCAATACTCCACAGGGCTATTCCAAGCTTATGGCGATAGAATCCACACTTGACATTCAGTTCGCTAGCCCTGGTATCTTGGCTCTTGATATCGGCAGTTCAGCTGGTGGATTCTTAACCTATCTGGCAGAGAAGGGCGCCAAAGCTATCGGTCTCGAATATTCAGAAGACTTTGTTGTCCAATTGAGTAAAATCTCGGAAACATTTCCAGATGTTTCGGTTCTCATGTGTGATGCATTTGAAGTCGATCCCATGATTATCTGCGGCCCAAACGAGCTCGATCTTCTACTCGTTGATGTCACAACGAATCCCGACAATACAATCAGATTGACAAAGCGATTTACACCCTTGTTGAAGAGGGGCGGTATGATTGTGGTAGCGATGAAAATCAAGCCTACAAGTGAGGAATTGCATGTTCTGCAGGATAAACTAGCTGAGCTTGGTTACGGGGACATTCAGGAGATCGTCCTAGATCAATCTCGGCAAGAAGTGCATCTAATCGCCATTCACCAGTAAGCAACGCTTTTATTCAGCTACCGCTTGGAACGCTTCGCAGGGGCGGTAGTCTAGCCCGGCTATGATGTCTCGCTTACACCGAGAATCCATTTGAGTCTTACACTCATTGGTATCGAAGGTCGCTGGTTCAAATCCGGCGCGGCCCACCATCTTCCTAGGCACCTACAATATGGATAAGCAAGTCACCGCTGACCAGCTATCTCTGCGGGAGTAGCCAAGCCAGGTCAAAGGCGGCGGACTTAAGATCACATGAAATTAAGGGGTCATGAGAGAAGCTATCCGCTCTCGTAGGAGTCCGCGAGTTCGAAGCTCGCCTCCCGCACCACACATTAGTATGAGACCTCATGCTAACCTCTAAAACAAGAATGGGATGTATGCTACATTATGCCAACCCAAGCACTGATTTCATCTATAGGCTTAATCTTTCTGATGGAATTAGGTGACAAAACCATGCTCACCGTTATGTGTTTGAGCGCTCAATATCGTCGGCCCAAGTTGGTACTTCTTGCCACTATGATAGCTCTTGCCACATCTTCTGTCATTGCAGTCATCATTGGTTTCATTTTGTCTGCTACATTGCCTGTAGAAATCATAACATACGTATCTGGATTCTTGTTCTTGATTCTGGGTATTTTCACATTGGTTAAATCAGATTCAGAAACTGTAGATACATGCGACAATCCAGGAACACTCTTTGGGATGTTTT
>JAUWOA010000153.1 GCA_030612365.1 Candidatus Thorarchaeota archaeon | reverse complement strand
TATCTCGACACAGTACGAACTCACCACGAGGAATTCGGAATTGGAAGTGTGATAAATCAGTCCAACTATGAGCGACCTGACTTGGTGGGCTACATTGACTACACGAAAGCTCCACTGATACTTGAGAAGCTCAGGGTAGAGATAGGTCATGAGAAATACGTGGAGAGCTTGAGCCACTTCTTCAAGCAGAACTATTTTGAGATTGCCACACTGCCAGATCTGCAGGAGGCATTCGAGTTCGTATGTGGAGAAGACATGGACTGGTTCTTCCTACCTTGGTTCGACAATCCGTTCCTCCCTGATTACTCATTTGCGGGGGTAGTTTACAACGTAACTGACGGTACGGTGACCATATCAGTGGAGGACCTGAATGAAGGCTCAAACCCGTACTCTTATTCTCAGCAGGTGCTAGTCAGAGTGTACAACGATTTTGCTGGAGTTCTGCTGGAGGAAATAGTATGGATAAACAGTACAACCACCTTTACACGATTAGTGTCTACTCGGCCAAGTGAGGTGTGTTTGGATTATGAGGATTATGTACTCGTTGACCTGATTTCCTATGATGCCGATTCGTTGAGCACTCAAAATATCCAGATTGTCGGCACTCCTTCCCTGACCAATTTGTGGGGATTCCTCCCAATAGAGATTCTCCCTGCAATCGCCGTTACAGGCATAGTGCTGGTACTAGCATTCTATGTGTTCATAAATCGCAGGTCAAGAAATGCAACTTGGTGAACCGGGAACAATCGATTACGCGGGGTTACTTAGACCCCGTTTCAGCGTGTGTCCTACCTAGTTCGACGTATAACTCTGCGCCAGCCATAAATGCCTCCTTCAGTCCTTCTGGAACCTCCTTCCGGATCTTTCCAGGAATGCCAAGAACTAGTGAGTTGGGAGGAATCACCGAGTTCTCAGTGACGACTGATCCGGCACCAATGACACAGTCATCGCCTACCTTCGCCCCGGTGAGGACTATCGCCCCGATACCGACCACAACTCGGTTTCCAATCTCGCAGGCATGAATCACACAATTGTGTCCGGCTGTGACGTAATCGCCTATAGTTGTGGGGTTAGTGAAGGTTGTATGAACGGTAGCATTGTCTTGAATGGACGTGCCTTTGCCTACGCGGATGTAATTCATATCAGCACGAAGGACTGCAAATTCCCAAATGCTAGAGTCTTCTCCGACCTCAACATCCCCAATCAACGATGCTCTTGGGGAAACATAGGCCTTTTCGTGCACCTTTGGCATCTCGCCGTCGAACTCGTATAGACCCAATTAATTTCACCTTGAAGGCGTTGGTTCAATCTATGGTCTTTAAGAGTATTGAAAAGGGTCAAGCCAATCCCATTGAGGCAGGAACCGTGAGTTGACCAACCATGCCCTTCACGCCAATGCACTACCCTGTGGGTTATGGTCTATCAAAGGTTGATAGGCGACTTTCATTCCCTGGACTCATTGTAGGCTCAGTCATCCCCGACGTAGAGGTCCTGATCTTGCGCTTCTTTTTTCCAAATCTGCCCGACCACCTCGTTCTGCACAGTCTGGTGGGAGTTCTCACTCTTGGAACCTTCATTGCTGTGTTTGTGACCAGATTTCTGTACCCGCCAATCATCTCAGGTCTGTTTGGAGTTGATCGCGAGCGATTGGATGATGCCTGCAAGATCACTCCGCCGCTTGTGCTTTCGTGCATGATAGGAGCGCTCTTACACGTCCTACTTGACATTCCTATGCATTGGTACAATCCTGTATTCTGGCCATGGGTCGATCCCCTCGACATCGTGGGACCACTCGTGCTTCTGTTTGCTTTTGAGGGGGACATTCAGCTGGGGTATCTGAGAGCAAATGTATTCCTCAATGTGATCATGATTATTCTCTGGTTAATCATTCTCATCAGAAACAGGGGTGAAAACCTCTGGGAGCGAATCTGGCTTGGCGAACGCCCACCTTCATCAGGTTAGTACGGAAACGTTTCGGCTGAAACAATGCCTATGCAGGTATGAACCACTCTTCAAGCGAAATTTGTGACTGAGTGTCAATGATGTCTACATTCTCGTACAGATCTCTAAGGAACCGATTGTAGTCATCTACACTCTTAGTTCGGACTGTAGCAAAGAGGCTTAGATCTTCGCTTGTTCGGTGCAGATCCCATACTGAACGCATCTTGCTTATCTCGTGCGCAGTCTGGGCGATCGTTCCCGGTTTCGACTTAATTTGTAGGAAGAACTTGATGGGCAATCCAATGTGTCTGAATCCGATATCCACAGAGTAACCGGCAATTGCCCCACGGGTTTCGAGGCGATTCATTGCCTTGGACACTGCAGGCTGGCTCAATGACGGTTTCATTTTCTTGCCAATCTCGCTTTGAGAGAGAGGAAAGGGGCGCTCTTCGGAGGGCGCGTGTCTGTAGATAGCCTTCATCAGCTCCCAATCAGTGGACGACACTGGCGGTGGGCGATCCCTCGGCTTTTCAAGAATGAATCCATGAGTTTTGTAAGTTGTCAAGACTTGCACAAGCTGGTACTTCTCAGCTCCCGATTTGGCCACCACCCTATCCAACTCGTCAAGAAAAACTTCGAACCCACCGACCCCTCGTAGACGGAAAAGGCCCAGCAGTGAGTGATTGCCTGAGATTCCATCAAGCGACTCAAGCTCAGGCATCTCAAGGAGTCCCTGGCTCACATCAAGTTCTCGTGGATTGGTCTTGATGAGCAGCATTGTGCTCCGCTCGGCATAGACCTGGGCGGGGTCAAAAACCGTTACGTACGCCTGCAAAACCTTGCTGTGCACAAGACGTTTGATGGCACGAGTAGCCCAATTGCGTCCCTTCCCGAGATTCTCAGCCAGAATTCCCAAACTGGATCTGGAATTCTGTAGGAGGAGCCTCAGAAGTTCCCTTTCTCTCTCTGTAATGGATTGCATGATTTACACCGTGATATGGTGCATTTGATTCTGGAATATGATGTAGGATTCATATAAGGTATCCTAAGCACCGCGCCCTTGTGATGGCAATGGCTAATTACAAGGTCAAAGACATTGAACTTGCCAAGGAAGGCAGGATGTTAATCGAGTATGCAGAGAAGCACATGCCTGTGCTCATGCATCTCAGAGAAAAGTATGCTAAGGAAAAGCCACTCAAAGGAATGAGGATTGCAGGCTGTCTACACGTGACAAAGGAAACGGCAGTCCTCGTTGAGACCCTGCAGGCAGCGGGCGCTGAGGTCGCCTGGTCTGGGTGCAATCCACTCTCAACGAATGACAAAGTTGCAGCTGCATTGGCTGCAAATGACGTTCCAGTCTATGCGTGGTACGGCCTGAATACTGAGGAGTACTACTGGTGCATCGACCAGACGCTCAAGATGGAACCCACACTGACATTAGACGACGGAGCCGACCTGATTTTCACTATACATAACAAGCACCAAGAATTGATACCAAAGCTCTACGGCGGTTCCGAGGAAACGACGACTGGAGTGATTCGAGTCCGAGCGATGGCAGATGATGGCGCGTTGAAGTACCCCATCATGGCAGTCAACGATGCCGAAACCAAGCACATGTTTGATAATGTCTACGGGACTGGTCAGAGCTCTTTCGATGGAGTCCTTCGAGCTTCAGCGATACTGATTGCTGGCAAGACTGTCGTCATTGCAGGGTACGGCTACTGTGGTCGAGGTCTCGCAATGCGGGCGAAAGGCCTTGGCGCAGATGTGATTGTGACTGAGGTAGACCCAGTGAAAGCACTCCAAGCACGGATGGATGGATATCGAGTGATGCCGATGAATGACGCAGCGAAAGAAGGCGACTTGTTCCTTACTGTCACAGGTATGAAGGATGTGATCACAGGTGAGCACGTGAAGGTCATGAAAGACGGTGCAATCCTGGGCAATTCGGGCCACTACAATGTCGAGATCAATGAGCCAGATCTGATTGCGTTGAGCACAGGGAAAAGGCGAGTTCGTCATGCGCTGGATGAATACACCATGAAAGACGGCCGTGTAATCTACTTGCTTGGCGAGGGGCGTTTAGTCAACCTGACGGCAGCTGAGGGCCACCCGAGCGAAGTGATGGATCTCTCATTTACGTCTCAATTGAACTCGATGATCTGGTTAGCAAAACACGGGAAAGATCTAAAACCAGCAGTCTATGAATTCCCAAGCGAACTCGATAAGGAAACTGCATTCGCTAAGCTTGAAACCATGGGCATCAGCATCGACAAGTGGACCAAGGAGCAAGCAGTGTACGCA
>JAUWOA010000003.1 GCA_030612365.1 Candidatus Thorarchaeota archaeon | reverse complement strand
CCTCTCCACAGGCGTTTAGAGTCTCCGTCTAACTGGCGGCGACACCTTTTTGTCCACATTTGAGTATAAAAGCTCCACTGTTGATTACTGTTCAGTGGGTCTTGGGAATTTACCAGAACGAAATAGACGATAGGCTGTTTTATAATCAATTCTGTTTTTTCATGCCCAATTAGCTAATTTAATGATGGTTCGCCTGCCAATGTATGGTATTGAGTGGGATTAAATGCTTCCACTGTTGAAACCCCACACTAAGGGTGAAGGTTGCCTTTTCAAACTCACTTACCATCTGACCCTTGCCAAAGAATCCGAGATCTCCGCCTTTCTTTCTTGATGGGCAGCTGCTATGCCCCCGTGCCATCTTCGCGAAGTCCTCACCTTCAGCAATCTTGCGTATTATCTCGACAGCCTTGCTGTGCTTGTCCACCAGAATATGACTGGCCTTGACCTTCCCGGCTTTGCCTTTTCCCATGGTTCTAACCTATCCCTGACCATTTGGTGCCACTCTTGTCGACACCTGGCCAATCGCTATTCTGTGAATCCGGCTCGCTATCTTTTACTTCTTTGGATGCCACAAAGGGTACGTCAAGGAGGCTCACGAAGTGCTGGAGCGCGGCGAGCAGTTTGGCGGGATTGCTCTTCAGTCCTACACTCTCACTTAGTATTATCCCAATACACACCCGTATCAGACACCCCTTCTTTAGATTCGCATCCAACAGCTATTCGGTGCAAAGTAGCTTGAGAGTAGTAACGATATGCTTACCAGAATCCTACGTAGAGGGCATGGACAAGCTCATCAAGAAGCTAATGTACCCTAACCGTTCCGAAGTGATTCGAATCGCCGTCCGTGACCTTCTGATGGATGAGCTTTGGGGCCATCGAAAGCAATCCAACGCTCTGCCTTTAGTGGCAATGCTTGAGAAGATGGATGGTGTCATTGAGGTTCCGACGCCGAATCAGACGCCCAATCAATAAGTACCTCCGAGCTACGCTTTTTAGTTCTGAAACGAGAAGGACCTATGACCAGTGGGGCTCAGCGCAGGACATATCCTTGATGTGCAAGTTCAGTTCCTCTGGAATGTTCATTACAATTAGGAGCCAGAACAACGATGGTTATGAGACGAATCTTTGGGAGAAAAAAGGACGACGAGAAGGACGCCAAGGCTAAGAGTCCAACCCCCGAGGAAACACCCGAGGAAATCGAGGGTGAAACTGAAGCTGAGCTTGCGGAAGAAGCAGAAGATGCACCAGTCGAAGCGGGCACAATTCCTTACCACACATCATTGACAGACCGTTTCAAGTACATGTTTGATGACCCTGATATCTCAGCAGGTCTCGAGGGCACTGATGAGTTCTTCCTCGAGTTCATGGCAATGGGCGAGCGATTTTGGTTTGCCAAGAAAGCCAAGGGTGAAGTGGAGTTCGGAACAGGCGCTGTGCCAGATGAAGATGTCTACATTCGTATTGGGAATGATGCTGTAGGGGATTTACTTGGGGCTTCCACTTTTACGGAGTTCCAAGGTTTCTATATGAAATACTACAAGAACCCCGAAGCTAGCAAGTTCGTCAAGATTGAGCTCCGAAAAGATGTTAATGGGCTGAATCGGAGAGGTTACGCCCGAGTGCCTCTGCTCAAGCTCCTAATCGGCATGACTAGATAACAGGTCCCGCCTGGAGCACGAACCCACCGCTCATATTTCCGAGAAATCCCTCAAGGTAGCAAGCTTAATAGACATAACCCCCTCGACCTCCACCGCTGAAGGCGCGAGCTTAGCAGCTCGGGAGGAAGAGTACTATGGTCAAGATCGACCTACCAGTTGTCGCTGTGAATTTTAAGACATATCCGCAGGCCACCGGCGAGAGAGCTGTGGCTCTTGCGAAGACGTGCGAAACGGTTTCCAAAGAGAGTGGTGTTTCTGTGGTTGTCGCTCCGCAAATACCTGACATCTATAGAGTAAGCCTCGCTGTTGACATTCCCGTATTCTCTCAACATCTAGACCCGGGTGACCCAGGACGTTACACAGGCCATGTGCTTGGTGAAACCCTTGTGGAGTCCGGATGCTCGGGCACTCTAATCAATCACTCAGAGAAAAGAATGCAGTTGGCTGACATAGAAGATGCAATCCGCAAGGCTGAAACTCTTGGCCTCTACACAATAGTTTGCACAAACAATCCACTTGTGAGTGTTGCAGCGGCAGCGCTGAATCCTTCTGCAATCGCTGTCGAACCCCCAGAGCTCATTGGCACAGGTATCTCGGTGACACAAGCACAACCCGAAGTAATCAGCGGCACCGTAGATCAAATTCGAGTTGTAAACGAGAATGTTACAATTTTATGTGGGGCGGGAATCAGCACTGGTGATGACGTGGTGGCATCAATCAGACTGGGTGCCCAAGGTGTTCTTCTTGCTTCCGCTGTTGCCAAATCGGATAAACCGGGAGATGTTCTTAGAGGTCTTGTTGAACCACTTCTGAAATAGCCGGTTCCAGTCATTTAATACATGAGTCCTCAGGGCGACTGAAAACGGGGATTGCAATGAAAGTCACGCTCGAATGTGCGCACTGCTTACTTGAGAGAGCTATTAATCAAGTCAAGCTTGCTACAGATGATCCAGAACTTCAGATGCAGGTCGTAGCAGAGATGCTGAAGTTCCTAGGTGAGAATTTCAATAACGAGTCAGTACCATCCAATATCGGAACTGATAGAGACCTTCTAGTTCAGAGAATGACCGGAAAAGATCCGTACAAGGAGCTCAAGCACGAGTCTAATGAGATGGCTCTTGGGATTTTACCTGAGTTAAGAGCATTGGTCGAAGAAGCAGGAGATTCCCACTCAAGATTTAGAATGGCCGCTTTGATTGCCGCAGCAGCAAATGCGATTGAGTTTGATGTATCGGGGCGGGACTTTAGCCTCGATGAACTCAAACACATAATCGCGAATGTTGAAACTGATCTGGTAATCGATCAAGTAAACGAGTTCCGAGAGTTATGTGAGAACACAGAGGAAGTCCTCTACCTGATGGATAATGCCGGAGAGGTTGTTCTTGATATCATCCTGATAGATGAAATCAGGAAGGTTGGGCCAAAAGTGGTTGCAGTTGTGAAGGGAGGCCCAATCCTGAATGATGCCACAGTGATGGATGCAGTCGAGGTGAAACTCTCCAAATATGCGGACGAAGTTATCGACACAGGAGCTGCAGCCATAGGCGTCAACCTTGAACGCAGCTCTAGCGAATTCAAGCAGCGATTCTTGTCAGCGGAGCTTATTGTGGCTAAAGGGATGGGCAACTTCGAATCATTGACAGAGTTTGAGCCAATTTGTCCAGTAGTTCACATAATGAGAACGAAGTGCAATCCGGTTGCGCAACATGTGGGGTGTCCTCGAAACAAGAATGTCGTGATGATACGACGTCTCTAGAGCACTATTTCATGTCTTCGCTGTATGGTCTAAGCGCCTTGGCAAGTGGTGCAGACTCCACAAACTCAATGTTCAACTCTGGTATCTCTAGGCTTAGTTGATGTCTTAACCGCTTCATTCCAGGCTCTTCTGACACGAATGCGCCTAGCTCAATTGTGTTTAGGTTCTCCTCTTTTGCAAGCAATCTAATCTCCGGTGATAGTTCGCCTGTGACAATAGTTCCAATGTCTTGCTGTTTGGCACTGAGGATTTCTGGCATATCAATGTAAAAGCCTGGGCTCACAAGTATCCTCCCGACATCATTATCCAAGTCTCCCGCAAACAAGACTGTGTCAATGTTCAGTTTCTCTGCCACATAGTTGACTAGACGAGAGTGGTTCATCGCACTAGGTGGTTCACATTCTCTTCCAATCGGGACCAGCTGATCGTAGTCCCCATAGGTCATGAACTCACGCACATTGCTTAGGTCGAGAGATTCCACAAGACTGTCACTAAGACCCCCCTCTACACCAATCCAGGCGCTCCCAATCACATAAGCCGAGATGTAGTTCTTGGCTAGGAGTCTGGCTCGGATGAGATCTAAGCCTGTGAGACGATCTACCGCAAACGGAAATAGAGGCCTGTGTGTGACAAGCAGATTCGCCTTGCTTTGCGATGCCGTCGCAACAATCTTTGCAGAAGCGTATGTGGCTATGGTGACTCTGTTTATGGTGGTCTTTACTTGATCTCTCTCAGTCTGAGGTCCAACCTCAACCCGACTCTCACGGCCCTGAAAGGTGAACTCCTGTGGCGCGATATCCTTGAGGTACTTCACAATGTCCCGAAGAGTAGTCATGCTCAACACCAAACTGCGATTGAGGGAAACCTCTTGCTGAAGAACTCTTCGACTTGGCCGTCATATCCTTTTCCATGGATAGTCAGGATTCCTCTAGAGGCTCCATATGTATTAGTAGCAGGGACGCGAAGTTTTGTTCCGCATCGAAGTAGAACTGACCTATCACAAGATAAAGTTCGGTCTTTCCAAGCTCAGCCTCTTCAACAATGAAAATATCGTCCGGATTGGGATCAACGGAGAAGTAGACCCACATTGTTACTTCGACTGGAGGACAACATGTACACAGTGGAACGTACTGGTGCATCTGGAATCCATCCATTCGTCTTTGAAGGATACTGACATTAACTTCAACAAAAAGACCATTGTACTTCTCACCGAAATTGGTGAGTTCGAAGAGGTTCGTTGCCGTTCTGTTCTCTGGAATCTCGTCGAAATATTTCTCTCCTACAACATCGTTTATCCAGTCGTCACTATGTGTAACGTCAACCACAATCATTGGCGTGATGATAAGCAGTATAATGGGTAGGATGAGGGGGATTGCAGACATCTTGAACCCCATCTTGCTTTCGCTTGAAGTTGCCGCACATACCTGACATGTTCTTGCTTCTGGATCACGATATTGCCCCACAACTACAGCTATCCCCGCAAACAAGAGGATTGGTCCGTTGATTAGCGACATCAGAGTGTCGAACTGAATCCGAAATATGAGGATAGTTACGCCTAGGGCAATCAGTAACCAACCGTGATTGGCTCTCGTTCCAACAGGCTTCACAGCAACACCCCTGCAAGACCATTTACGAAATAGCCGGTTGCCAAGATTAGTATTGCGGAGAGAAACAGATAGGCGAAAATCATCTTCTTGTTCAAGTATCCAAACATCATGCCCACGTAAGCCATTCCTAGCAAAGGACCTGCGAGAAAGAACGATACTAAGCCTCCCGTGCTCAATCCAAGATCTTGAAAGGTCTTGCCAATGGGTGGGTCTGCTGTTGGACAGAGGCAGAACAGAACACCCATGAGCGCCCCAACTGGCACGGAGATTAGGCTACTCGTGAAGAAATCAAAGAATAGGGCTTGGTCAAGAACTGCAACAAGAAAAGTCAAGATGGTGACTGCGAACACGTAGTACTTGCCAACCTCCAAGGTTTCCTCACCAATGTCCCAAAGCACTTGAAGCGGGTTTGAAACAACCTGTTCTACATCCTCTGATTGTCCGAATGCTCGACCGCCAATAATCGTCTTTTCGAGTCCGACTCTCTCAGAGAGTATCGGTCCATCGTGTAGAATGTCAAGAAGTATACCTCCAATGATTCCCAACACTATCATTGACACCGTACGAATAATGGCCAACTGTAGTCCGAATACGGACGCCGTTACAACAAAGACTATTGGATTTGCTGCTGGTGCAGAGAACAGGAATGCATATGCTGCACGTTTAGGCATTTTTTGTTCAACAAGCGTAGAGAAGATGGGTAGAAGGCCACAAGTGCACACAGGGATAAATACCCCCATGAGCGACCCCAGTACTACTCCGGCACGTTCATGCTTTGCAATTCTTAGCATCACAGAGTCGAGTGGTACGTATACCTTCACTATGCTGCCAATGACAATGCCAAGCAGAAGGTAGATCAATGAACCGAAGAAAATACCGGCAAAAACCCTGGTGAAGAGTGAGAGATTGAAAGTAGGGACATTGACGTGAAACCAGAGAATCAGGCCTAGAAGCAGCAGAGTCAGAATAAGGAATCTGACCTCATAGAGCCGCCTTGCAGGGGATTGCTTAGGCAAATCAATCTGAATCTCGATGGTTTCACCGTCCTCCGTGTTCACTTCCTCCTCTTTGCAACGACCAATGCAACAACGAGTACTGCGACCAGCCCGCCTCCAATTAACATGGACTGCCAAATGTCGCCAATCGGAGGCACAGGAGCATCCTCGTTGATGACACCTTCGATACTGAATACATTTCCAAGGATGTCTGTCACATTAATCATGTAGGTTATCGTTGCCGCATTCGTCGTGAAAGGTCCGAATGATATGCCGTAACTGTCCCCATAGTTCTCAAGGGGAATCACATCTTCTCCAGTGCCATTGTCATACTGGATAATTGCAGAGCTAATCATGCGTGCATCTAGCTTGTTTCTTAGAAGACGGATGCGAATGAAGTAGCCCTCATCCTCGTCCTCAGTAATCACGGTCACATTCGAAACAAGGCCGCCAACAGTGAGTGTTACAGGATGAAGCTCCACAGGCGTGTTGAAGTCCTTCAAATTGAAGACTACTTTCGTATAACCGAAGCTTGTCGTAGTTGCGGTTATTGAAGTAGTTGAAGTGGACTCCGGACCGACTTGAATCACCGCTGATAACTCATCGAAGATCAGTGATGTGTAGCCAAATGGAGTGACATTGAACTGAACGTCCACATCAAGCCTATTTGTTAGGTTGATGGTCACGTTGACGTTGCTATTAGGGTTCACCACCCCTAAGCTGGGAGCGGTCAGAGTGAGATCCAATCCTAGCACTGTTTCTGAAACTGCATCTGCAACAGCCCTCAATGCGCGAGATGGATTCCACCACGTAAGAGAGTTCTCCGCATCGCTCAGATATAGCCTTGATAAGCCAACATTGGTCCCCTCATCCTCCAATTGTTCAATCTGAGTTCGTGCATTCTCGATTGCAATCTCAGCCTCATCCCAGAGTTGGAGGTATCGGTCAACCCAGACTCCTTGTCCGAAAATAAGCCCGTTTATCTTATCAAGGATGACAACCCTTCTGTCCATGACTGCATCGATTATGTCGTAGGCTGAGAGTGTTCCATCTGGCCCTGAAGGGTTCTCTACGAACACCACATTTCTGATAAGGCCATGGTTTGGCACAGAGTGACCGTCATTACCTGCCATAAACGGCCTGAAGTAGCACGATTCACCTAAGGCATGGAAGTAGCCTGTATTATCCACCTCAAATGAATCATACCCATAGTCATCGAAAGCCTCCCAAACCGGAGCGTATGCTGGACCTATAGTGGGATGTGCAAATACTGCCATTGCGCCTTGACTGTGGATTTCGTCTACTGCCTCCTGTGTGTTGGCCGTAATGATTTGCTCATAGAGCGGAAATCCGACTGTGTGTGGTACGCTGGACAACTCAGATCCAACAAAAATCGAACAGTCAAGATCGTACAGGTCAGCGTATTCCTTGACCTTTAGCCCTCCGTATATGCCGTTCCCGGCATCACGATCGTAGGAGTGGTCAGTAACTACAAAGAAGTCGATAGCAACCTCAAGGCTCCTAATCATCATATTCAGTGGTGTGTCCCGTCCATCACTGTAGGTTGTGTGGTCATGATAGACGCCGTTGAAGACGGCATACTCTTCTATCTCTGAGCTATTGAGCGATGGTCCAGAACCGACCTTGATTATCGCCTTCTCGGGGGGGTCTACCTTTCTCTCCTCGTTCCCGGTCAGCCAGTCAATAACATTGAGGGAAAATTGGAAGTGGTCATCCGGTTCAATTTGCCAGCTGGCGCCATGCCGATAGATAATGAAAGGCGCCGCCGAACCTACAGCTACAACTCTTCCGCTCCCTGGTTCAGCAATTGCGAGTATATCCTCATCCTTATGGTTGGTCGCAATTGATGTAGCCGGGCTACTCACTGTAATAGAACAACCCTTCAGCTGGTCACAGTCAGAGTTGAATGAGCTGATGTCATACGTCAGATGATGGTCTACGAACTGGCCTTCGCTCTCTAGGACTTTACCCAACCATCTATCCTCATGAAAGGTAATTCCGTATGTTTCTGATATCGGATTAAGGTTGGCGGCAGTGTACCCCCATCCGTATGAGGTGTAATCCACACCCACCATGAGAAGTCCTCCGCCGGCGCTCACGAAATTATGTACTGCAGTCACTTCCCCCGTCGTCAATGGTATCATTGGGAAAAAAAGGCAGAGCACATCGTAATCATCCAGAATCCCTGAGTCCAGCGGCGCATCCCAGTTGTTTGAAACATTGTAGCCGTGCTCCATTAAGAGCCAGCCAAACATCGATGCATTACCAGGAGTCCACATATCAGACGCGTTTCTGGTATGGTGCTCGTTGACGAGGATGTTAGCGGATGAAAATGTCTGAGCGGTCCTATGGGGTACACTTGCTTCAATCAGCACGTTAGCAGGGCCACTGGATAGCGCTGGCCATAGTGACACTGAGGCTAAAAGAAACAGCAGTAGAATAGATATTTTCCACGGTTTCATGGGAGACCAACAGTCCCCAATGACAGCAATGCCATAGATAAGCTATTCTCTCAGATGTTTCAGAACTGTCCACTGGTATTATTCGTGAAACATCTCTTCAATAGAATCGCTGATTTTAGGTTTCGGAGTTCTCCTCTGTCTCGAGAGGCACATCATCTACTTCCTCGATCTCAGGCTTCTCCTTGGATTCAGTAGACTCCTCTTCAATCTCCTCTTCGTAAGTGTACAACTCATCGAGTTCACCTACTTCCTCGACTTCAGGCTTCTTCTCGATGACTTCAAGCTCAGGCTCTTTTTTCTTCTTCCTTTTCTCTTTCTTCTCTGCCTTTGGCTGCTCACGCGGAACCTTCTCGCCCAGAACAGCAGCTTTCTTCTTGGAGGTCCAGAACTTGGTTCTAACTCTGCGGAGTCTTCTCATTTGCTTGAGATCCACTTGTCCAGAGTTCTGTGACTTAATCCGTCGCGTCCTCTCACGCTCTAGAGCCTTCGTCTTATTTACCATTTTCCACACCGAAGGGTAATCTTTGCGAGTCCCTCGAAGTTGATGTTATAACTGTGTCGGGCGCTTGATAGCATGGCCTAGGGCAAGCCTTTTTTCTCGGTCAAGCGCATCAATTGCTGTGTCTATCAAGGCACAGATACGTGCGGTGTCGGGCGATGACTAAGAAAAGCAATGCATCTGTCAGCATCCGTATTCGGTTAGATCAGAAAACACTGGACCTCATAGATGAGCTTGCTGGGGCCAATGGCCGCCAGCGGTTCATTAAGGATGCAATCCTCTGGAAGCTTGATGAGGAATTGCCCCCGATGTTGATGGAACTCGCCGAAGAGATTGATCAACTGAAGACAAGGGTGGAGCATCTTGAAACTGAGCAGTCGACCAGCGTATACCTTGACGAGTTGAATGATCTGACAAAAACGAAAGTCTGCCGAGATGACCTTGATCGCAAACTCCTTGCATACTTCCTACAACATGAAGGTGCTACAACACCTGAACTCGCACTGGCTCTAACAGGAAGTCAAGGAAAACGCCGAACGATACTCGATCGCTTGGACAAGATCAATGAGAGAGCAAAATCCATCTTGGGTGTGGAGATAGTGATGCATAGGAAGGGCATTATCAAGGGTAAGCGTGGCGCTTGGTGGTTAGTAAACAAGAAGCAGTTAGTATAGCGGCTCTCTATTTGAACTCGTTCTTAATTACCAGATGAGGTTTTCTGAGCAAACGATTTAAAGAGAGTGCGTCTGTGGGGCTTGGGGCCGTAGTCTAGCATGGATAAGGCACCAGCCTCCGGAGTTGGTCATCCCCGGTTCGAATCCGGGCGGTCCCGCCACAATTCCTCCTCCTCATTAATCAAGCAATTCGATTGTAGTTTAAAAGCCCAATAGGGGCACGGATGACCGAACTGAGGTTTCTAACAATGAACGCCGTTGAAGAGATCAAGACACCCACCAGTCGGGTTGTAGTCAGGTTCACAAATTACCTGAATGGGCCTCTGGGGCGTAACGTGCTTGACAACCTAGATGAAGGAGAAAGTTTCATCCTTCAGACATCAGATCACACTCTGAGTATCACCAAGCTAAATGGCAAGGCAGTTGTGAACCTAATCCGCGTTCCAGTGGCATGAGGGCAGCCAAGGGAGTTCAGATACGGCACCTAGAGTCACGTCAGCGTGATTCTCTACTATGCACAATAGCGAAGAATCTTTAAGACAATTTAGAGTTTTCGCGAACGGGGCCGTAGTCTAGCATGGATAAGGCACCAGCTTGCGGAGTTGGTTATCCCCAGTTCGAATCTGGGCGGTCCCGCCATAGCCTTTTTTCTGCTTTGTTGAGACGATGCAAACTACATCCGTTGCTTTGGGCCAAGGGTCATCGCGAGAAACCATGTATTCTAAACGAGTTGCTGCCATACTCGCAGTTTCTGGAATACTTGAGCAATTGTTTCTGCCCTTGCTGATTGCTTTTCAACTTCATCTCTGGACAAGTCGCGAATCTGGGCTGCCGGGGCTCCGGAGTTCGCACTCCTGGGAGGAATAACCACGTTTGCCGGCACAATGCTGCCGGGTGCAAGTCTTACGCCTTCTCCGAGTGTTGCGCCATCAAAGATGACACACCCTTCACCTATGCTTGCCATGTCGCCGATGTAGACTCCATGCAAAACTGATGCTGTGCCTACAACCGTGAGATTGCCAATGATGGCTGGATTATCCTCGGTGTGTGCATGTATTACCACACTATCCTGAATGCAGGAGCTCTCTCCAATTCTGACTGAAGCTTGGTCGCCGCGTATTACTGCACCTGGCCATATGCTTGCTTGCGCACCAATCTCAACATCGCCCACAATGGTCGCCTGCGGGCTTACGTAAGCTTTCGTATCGATTTTCGGAGTCTTATCGCCAAAAGGAAGAATCGGTAAGTCTGTCACCTCGCTATGCGTTAGCTTAGAACCGGCTGTCTTCTCTAATAAAACAATGGAGTTGGAACGGAGCCTATTCCATGAGCTGCCTAATCACGTTCTCGTAATGCTCTGCTGGCCTAGTACCTATCAGACGATCTGTAACCTCTTTCTTATTACCACGAAGAAGCTCAAACTTGGCTGGTTCTCCATTAAAGTAGACGAGTACACAGGGTATGGCGTAGAGGTTTTGCTTAGCAGCGAACTCATGATGAATCTGTGTATTGATCTTTAAGAATCGAACATCTGGATTGTCAGCATATTTCTGATCAATCTCATCCAATATCGGCCCCAATGCTAGGCAAGGTTTGCACCAAGGCGCCCAACAGTCTACAAACAG
The DNA here is from genome assembly GCA_030612365.1 of Candidatus Thorarchaeota archaeon. Lineage (GTDB taxonomy): Archaea > Asgardarchaeota > Thorarchaeia > Thorarchaeales > Thorarchaeaceae > WTCK01. Next base: position 44,942 of record JAUWOA010000003.1, on the reverse strand, counting down.
GAGCTTGGTTTCATTGATTGTTTTCTCGATAACATCTGGGGTAACATCATTCACCAATGAAGTTCACTCCGTTTCGATGTCCGGAAATTGAAGCACCTAATAATGTTCCTAGTCCCCAGTGGGTTGAGGGCTGTTCGAAAAAGAAGGAGGAGTACCCCCCGAAGTGAGAGAGAGAGTAGTGAGAGAGAGTGAGATTCGGGGGGGACTCTGATATTCACCTATGCCGCTTCGGCTAGAAGATTCTCAGCAATCTGGTCGTAGACCTCGTGCGGCATTACACCTACGAGTTTGTCCATCTTTCGTCCGCTGCCGTCGTCAAACACCACACGTTTGCCTTCGCTGTATACAAGTACACTAGGAACTCCTGAAATCTGATTTTCTGCACTGAATTCCCTGTTTTGATCCACATCGATCTTGACGACTTTCAGACCCTTGTCTTGAAACTTCTCATCGAGCTCTTCCAAGATGGGACCAAGGATTTTGCAGGGCTGACACCAAACTGCGTGACAATCAACAAAGACTACCTTGTTATCGCCTATCAATTGTGCCAATTCGTTGGAGTTAACATCTTCAACCATTACTAATCATCTTCCTGACCACTGCGGGTCGGTTGTGCATGCTGATTACACAACCGCATATAAGGTTAACCATTGTGACGCCGACTTGAGACTGTGAATTGCATTCAGTGCCAAAGTTTGATAAGAGGAAATCAGACGGGGTCTGTATTCCAGGTGGTTAAGTCAGTGCCCGTTCTTCATTGCCCAAAGTGTGGCTCCACACTAGACATCAGGAAGGGAGGTCACATCTGGACAGTGCGGTGCTACTCCTGCGATGCAGAGATACTTGTTGATGGCAGGAACAAGGATCTGTTCGATGCATACGAGGCATACACGAAAGCAATCCGGACCGGACGCATTTCCGCAGGGGAGTCGAAAGGATCTCCACGTACATCCACAACGCCTGACAGCATAACAGATGGTCGGCCTCGTGCAACACGCAAGTCCCTGCCAAGTCGTGCTCCTGTCCAATCACGGACGGAGATTCAAAAGCTTGTAGAAGATGGAGGCTCCAATCTCGAAACTCTCAAGGATGAAGTTCGTGCTTTGGTCACCATTGGGAACGATTACCTTGTCACTTATCGCTATATGCCACAAAGCGATGCGGAGTACGGTTGTCAAGTAGACAGTCTCAAGATACCGACCCGGCTCAAAGAGCACCTTCAAGCAAAGGGAATCAAGCAGCTATATCGCTTTCAAGAAGAAGTGTACAATTCAATCTTGAAGGGTAATGATGTAGTCATTTCCGCTCCTACAGCACAGGGGAAGACCGAGGCTTTCATTTTGCCTATCGTGAGGAGTCTTGTTATCACAGTGCAAGAGGCCTTCATGAGTCCGGGTGTTCGGGCTTTGCTGTTATACCCAACAAAAGCACTGGCAAAAGACCAGTACAGCAAGATCAAGGGGGTATGCGAAGCTTCGGGGTTAACTGTGGCTGTATTCGATGGGGACGTTTCACAATCTCGGCGGAGTCGGATATACGAGCGCCCTCCAGACATATTACTCACGAACCCTGACATACTTCACTATCATCTTGGATGGGATCGTTCTAGGTTGGTGCCTTTGCTCCACACAGTGAAATACGTGGTTCTTGACGAGATTCATCTTTACACAGGATCGATGGGCGCCAATGTTTACTATATCTTGAAACGACTTGAGCTGGAAGCAGGCCAGTTCCAAAAGATAGGTGCCTCTGCTACAATCGCGAACCCGAAGGAGTTCGCTGAACAAGTCTTCGACGGGGATGTGCACCTTGTGGAGTCAGCTACCGCCAAACGTGGGCCAATCCATTTCATGATGTACTACCCGGGGGAACGCAGCAAATACAGTATGATTGCGGGTATTGTGCGAACCCTGCAGAGCGGCGGGTTCAAGACTCTGGTCTTTGGTAACACGCATTCCGAGGCTGAGGTTCTAAACATACTCATCAATGACCTCGGAATCAAGTCGATGGTCCACAGGGCAGGGCTTACTAAGAAGTATCGCAGCCAAGTGGAAACTGAATTCAAAGCTGGCAGATTACCTGTTCTAGTTTCCACACCAACTTTGGAGCTAGGGGTGGATATCGGTCACCTTGACAGTGTGGTCAGTATGATAACTTCAATTACACGACTCACACAGCGCATAGGTCGTGCAGGAAGAATGGGTCAGGAGAGTGTAGCGATACTTGCCCTACGGGAGAATGACCCGATATCATCCTACTACAGGAATCAGCCCGAGAAGTATTTCACAGATGTTGATTCTGCTTACATGGAACCTGGGAATGAAATAGTTGGATACTACCAGCTTATCGCTGCAGCCATGAGTGGTAAGTTAAACACATCGCATTTCCCGCAACAACTCAAAATCATGGAAACCCTTGAGCGGGATGGCTTACTACATATCAGTGAAAAAGGCAGTGTTGGAGTAGTCGATTCGGAGAAGGCACGAAAGGCTTGGAGGGGCTACAGTATCCGAGGTATTGGCGATACTGTTCAGATTAAGCTGGGGAAGAAAACGCTTGGGGATCGATCCATGCCCATGGCCGCTCAGAGTCTACATCCTGGAGCAATCTACCTTCACGGTGGGAAGAACTTCCTTTCTGTTGACTTCAAATATGTTCCGGGCTTCGGGAGAGCCACAGTCGCTTCCATGCAAGACCGGACATACTACACTCGCCCATTGTATTCATTTATGCCCGAAATCCTAAGTGTAATTGAAGAACGAAAGATTCTGGGACTCAACGCCGTGTATTGCAGTCTTGAGATGACCCAGACTGTCTATGGATATGTCAAGAAGGAAACACGGACTGGAAGAAGCATCGGAAGCTTTGATTTGCCTGAATCGATCGTCTACAAGTATATCACGCGAGGCTTTGCATTTACAGCCCCCAAGCCAACGAAAACCGCAAACGAATACATTGAAGGTACGATGAAGGATTCTAAGGGTCCAAGGCTGGATCCAGCCCAGCTCTATGGGGGCGCATTCCATGCGTTGGAGCATGTCGTGATCGAGTCCAGTGATATGCTAACGGGCGGGAGCACCCGCGAGATTGGAGGTGTTTCGATGGGGGACTCCGGGATAATCTTTGTTTACGATGGAAGCCCAGGAGGAACTGGTGCATCCAAGTTGCTTTTCTCAAGATTGGATGAAGCCTTTAGAAGGACAGAAACCATCTTGGAAACGTGCGATTGCAGGACTGTGGATGGCTGTCCTCAATGCACGTACTCATATCAATGTGGTAACAACAACCGACCATTATTCAAAGCAGGTGCCCTTGAGAGTGTGAAGCAAATCCTTGAGAAGATTGAAACCAGTGTGGATACGAAGGGATACACTAGTTACCAGCCAGTTGTGTAGTCTGAGAGGTGAGAGAGCATAACAGAGTTTCTCATTGGACGCGGTCATGATGGGCCCGCAAGAGTTGGCGTGTACAAGATGGGTTCCACAAAGGTTCAGACTCCGTTTTTGGTTGGTCCCCCTAACACCGAATCCATCATGGGATATGCAACTCTTGGCAGAAACGATAACCCCGTAGATGGACCCACGATCCTTGCCGTTCCCTCGCCAATTCATGATTCGAAGTCACTCATGTCAGGCGTTCGCGAAGATGATTCGCTCCTCTTACCCTCGTTCCCTGCTGTTTCGTTTCTCGGCGCGGAAGCAGCTGAGATAGTGCTAGAAAATCAGCTACGTTTCATAGATGAAGTTCAAGGCAAGGTAGAACCTTCTCGCTTGATTGCTAGAATCCCCCAGCAATTTGATTCTGAGAAACTTGCATCAATACTGACAAAATTCTCTTCCTTAGGGGTCAGGGCTGCATCTGTAACTTTCGATGGGTGGCTTGGACCACATGACTACAGCGCGCTTAGCAAGCGGACAATGCTACCAATCGACTGGTTAGCCATTGCACTTGGTAGAATCTCCCCCTCTTCGGTCCCCTTCCTCTTCTATTTGGGCTTTGATGTGTTTGATCTGGGATATGCAATTGAAGCGGCCTCGAGAGGGGTACGTCTTTGGACTCTCTCGGAGGAATCAGTCACAGGCAGGATTCTTCCAAGGACTTGTTCGTGCGTCGCGTGTGCAGATTATGGAGACCTTCGAAAACTAAGCAGAGATGAGCTTTATGCAGTGTTGTTGCGTCACAATCTGAACACCTACCAATCCATTTTATCCGAGAGCCTCCAATCCTTGCGTTTAGGACGGTTGAGATGGCTCGTTGAATCAATGGTACATTCAAGCACCGCTGCAACGTCTCTGCTGAGAATGTTAGACAGGTCGCTATTCGCTTTTCTTGAAGAGTTCACGCCGACATCGGGTCAAACCAACCTGTCCCTGATAGGTCCCGAATCCTATAATTCACCCACAGTGAAACGCTTCCGGGATTGCCTAGCATCCAGATACACGCCTCCTGAGCATAAGAAACTCATTGTACTCCTCCCGTGTTCTGCTCGAAAGCCATATTCAGAATCCAAGTCTCATCAGCGCTTCATTAAGGCAATAGAGCACTCAATTGGGACTACACGTTCTTCAGTGGCCGAAGTTATTTTGACCTCTCCTCTGGGAGTGATTCCAAGAGAATTAGAGCGGCTGTATCCTGCTGCGTATTATGATATTCCAGTGACTGGGGACTGGGATACCGAGGAAACCGAAATTGCAGCTGATGCTCTTGTGACACATCTCCAGAAGTTTACCGAGCCTGTTGTGGTTGTGGCACACGTTTCGGGTGGCTATCTCGATGTTGTGAAGAGTGCAGAGGATCGTGTAAATCAAACCATTGTGTACACGACCGATCAGCACTCACCTTCGAGTTTCGATTCTCTACAGTCACTGCAGAATGTGCTGGAAGATATGCGTGAAGTTCTCTCCTTGAAAGGCGGTCCCCCCGCCCTCTTCGAAGACACCCTGCGTGCTACTGCAGACTACCAATTCGGGCAAGGGGCTGGCGAAGCACTTGTGCCTGATGGAGCCAAACTTGGAGGAAAGCTATACAGAATGGTTGTGTGCAGAGTCGACAAGGAACAGACATGTGCATTCATCGGTGACAGTGGCTCCCTTTCGCTTACGCTTGATGGCGGACGCCGGCTGATTCCACTTCACCGCTACTGGGTGCGATTTGAGGGGCGCAAACTGGAGGGCGGCTCTGTCTTCGCAGTAGGAATCAACGAGGCCGATTCCGGGATACGTCCTGGCGATGAGGTAATTGTGTTGAACAACCAAGACGAGGTCATTGCTGTGGGTCGGAGCGAGATGTCTGGGCGTGAGATGTGCGTTTTCAAGAAAGGCCAAGCAGTTTCAGTGCGGCACAAGGTGAAGTGACACGAAATGAGCGATATCATTGACCAGCTTGAATCCATCATTGTAGATTCAACAATCAAAGCTCGTGGCACTTCAGTGACAAAGCGACGCAGACGAAACCCCAAGAAACCCTCAGCCAAATGGATTGCACCTGCAAGAATTGGGAACGAGGTTGGCATGGCACTGGCAGTCGTATTGGGGACGGTTGGATGTTCTCATGCCCGCGGTGACTCAGGGGGTTGCACGATGTGCAGCTACCTGCTAGATGGCGATGAACGCAGTCCGACAACTGATGAACTGCTACAGCAGTTTGATGATGCTCTCTTGGATTTGGCTAATGAATCGACGCCTCTTTCTGTAAAGATCTATACGAGCGGGAGCTTCTTCGACACTACCGAGATACCAGCTGATGTTCGGGATAAGATACTCGCACGAATTGCAAAGGACGAGCGAATTCAAGAAGTTGTCATTGAGTCACGACCTGAATATGTGACGCCCGAGTCTATGCGTGAAACGCGTGACATCTTGGGGTCTCGTGAAGTAGAACTTGGGATTGGTCTTGAGAGCTCAAATGATGCTGTTCGGTCAATCTGTATCAATAAGGGATTTAGCCTTGGCACCTTCAAGGACTCAGTAGCAACCGCCAAGGAATACGATATTGGAGTGCGCGCCTATGTTCTCTTGAAGCCTCCCTTTCTGACGGAGAGGGACGCACTCCTAGATGCCGTCAAAACCATTGAAGACGCCGCCAGCTTGGGCGTATCAACAGTTTCTATGAATCCCATTAATATCCAGAAATACACGCTTGTTGAGCGCCTCTGGCGGAAAGAACAATACCGCCCTCCTTGGTTGTGGACCGTCTTGAGTGTTCTAAGAGCTGCTTGGGTCAAAGCAGGAAGCTCGGTCAACATCCTCTGTGATCCAGTTGCCGCAGGGAAGCCTCGCGGCGCACACAATTGTGGTCTTTGTGACGAATCCATAACAAGCGCTATCCGAGAGTTCTCAATTCATCAAGACGTTTCTGTGTTTGACTCACTGGATTGTGACTGCAAGCGTCAGTGGCATCATGTACTCGATCACGAGGATATCTCTTTGCTCATCCACTCACGCAGTCGCAGGAATTCAGTCGGAAAGGCTTAAAGCAAACCGAATGACAATGGCTTCGTTCCGAAAGCTTGGGGTTCTTGGTCATGACACGCTATGTGACACGTGTTTCAGTTTGGTTCTATAGTGAAGGTGCATCTCCCTCTTTGGTTTTGCAAAAGCTGCTTGAACTTGGCTTCAAGGCTGTGAGAGGTGCTTACGACTTTGTGTATGAGCATGGAAAAGACGAAATGGATAACCGAGATTTGAGTAGTGCAATCCTTGAAATTTCGAACGCCATCCATGCAACACTGAAGGGATTCAAGGTTCTGTATACGCTTGATACGCAACGCGCAGAAGATGTAGATCATACACTATTGCAGGACATTGATGAGTTTCTGGACTCAACACGAAAGGAAATTCGCGATTTTGAGAATAGCCGCGGATAGACGTAGACTTGAAAGGCAGGTGGGGGAATCCGACCCCCAACCTGTTGATAGGATGCACGTGATTGATTAATCAGATGTCACTTGGGGTTCACGGCGTTCATATTCGCCTTCACCGCTTACAGATAATCTGATTCTCTTCTTTTCGCCCGGGTTCATCCGGGTGAAGGTCCACGTGACATTGCTGCCTTTGCGGGCTGGTTTTACTCTGGGTACTAGTTCCTCAGGGTCCACTGACACATATTCAAATCCAGCTGGTATCCAATCCGTTACGACCACGTTCTCCGCAGTCACCTCGCCTCGATTCTCAACAACGAGCACAACAACATACTCCCCGGCGTCCGCACCCTTGTTTATCGCCTTCTTCGTTGAGATACTCCTCTTCTTGTATATGATATCCAGCTTGTGGTCTTCACTAGCTACTGTGGCCATTAGTCCTGCGGGGTGCGTATTGGCAGAGCATAGTATTGGACTGGGATACTCTTTCTCAGGCCTACTCTTCCATGCCATTATGGCATAGTTGATCTTCACGCTCTCGCCAGGGGCAAGTTCTCCTACGGAATCCTTGAGATTACTTATCCCAAATGTGAGCTTATGTGCGGTTTCTGGGTCTTGGTTATTCGGTTCTTTGGTAAACTCAAGCTTGCCAGTGTACTCCTTCCCACGAATCCAGGCAGAGATATGCTCCTTTAGAGGAGGCATTACATCATCAGGAAGATTATCCACCACAAGAATCTCGTTCAGTTTTGCAGAGCCATTGTTGGTGATTTCAATTGTGACCTCAACGGGCGTTTTATCAAAGCTGTCTACGGCAGAGGGTTCGAAGACTTTCGTGTATTCAATTCGTGCTACTGGGATAATCTGTGCAGTCTTCTCGACCGTTCCTAGCACCCTTTTTGTGACAATTTTCATGGGGGTATAGATGACATCTTGGCTGCATTTCGGCGGCGACTTGCTCTCAATGTCAAACTTTGCGCTCCAATCTTGACCGGGCGCCATCTCAAACGCAGGGTTCTCGTCTATCTTTAGCTCTTTCTTACCACCACCCTCTGGAACTAAGAACACTGCTGCCTTGTCAAGTCGTATCATTAAATCACTTTCATTGGAACACTCTAGTGTGCATTCCCAGTGATTTGGCTCGGTTTCGGCGTTCTCGATTCCTGTGAGGAATTCTGTCAATGCGGTCAAATCCGGATCTATTCCCGAGCGCTGCTGTTCCTCGGCTCTATAGGTTACAACTATTTCACCGGCTACTTTAGACTTGACGTCATCAACCTTGCCAATCGCAGTCACAACCAGAGTGGAGCTTTCCTCAGGGTAGATCATGAAGTCCTTCCACACAACCTGACTGGTACCCTCATCAAACTCAGCCACTCCTGATGACACGCTCTCGATGGTGATGTCGGAGAGCTCTGGAGGAATAGTCTTGTTCAATAAAATATTGTCAATCTGTCCGCCTGAGTTATTCTTCAACTGGATTGTTATCTTGATTGGATTATCCGTGTCAAAGACATAGGCCCATTGAGGCTCTTCAGCTTCAACACTACTACACGTGTCATAAACCTCAGTGAGTGTGAGGAGTGGATCTTTTACACCAATCGTGTAGTATGTTTCCCACTTTCCATCAGCATCAATCTCTCCCCCAGGAAGCGTTTTCTTCCGAAGGCCAGTGCCTTTGCCAGTTTCACCTAGGTGGACCTTGACGTTCCATATCCTACATCGATCCGATGGGTTGGTCACTTTTAGAACGCCTGAAACGTCTATATGGTCAAGGCCACTTTTTCCGCCTAGTGTGATGTTTTCGCTTTCTTCTAAGTCAATGTTTACAGTTTTGTGCTCGCTCAATCGCGACTCACCCACTTGTCTTTCTCTTAACCTCTCGAATGCGTATTCCGCTCAAAGAGCAGCTCAGCGAATGGATTAGGATAATGCATGTCTAAACTCGTTGCCTGCAGCCCAATGAATCTCTAGGACTTGATCATGCTCCATGACTACGGGTATAACTCCCTGTCCGAATTGGGATACATACTTCGCGAAATTCGATGGTTGATCTAATGAAGTCCACCTTACAGGGATGCCAATCCTGGGTTTGGCGTCTAGGCATAGACTGACCGCGTCTTTTACCTCGAACACCTCTCCGCCCCCTATGGGAGCAATGAGAACATCCATCTCGAATTCACCGAATGGACCTTGCACTACACTATCACCAAGATAGCCGATCTTCATGCCGCCCATCTCGATATAGAGTCCAAGGTTCTCGTACCTCTCACCAGACGTGGAGTCCTTCTTCTGAAGGGAGTAGGCACTAATCTTTAGGCCAGGGGTCTCATAGGTTGTTTCAGCCTTGAGTGTATGAAGCAACCAAGATTTTCCGCCCTGAGACTTGACCTTCTCAACTGTTTCCTCGTTTCCTAGGAACCAAGCCTTGGCATTGGCTGCAATTTCAGCGGCATTTCCTACAGAGTCATCGTCACGGTTTGTCGCCACAATGATTCTCACGTCAATGTCTTCAGGTACAACGGGTTCGCCATTCCAAATCCCTGGGTTCAGCAGGAGTGTGATGTCCTTGGACTCCAGGACGAATGTCGTATGGCCGAAGTATGTGAGTTTCAGCAATCAAGCACTTCCCGTCGCTTCGCTAAGTTACCATTTAGCCAGAATACTTGCTACAGAGGACTCGTTGCGGTCTGTCCTTAAAAGATAATTCCGCACAAGCAAATTTCAGTATTGGCTACTGGTGATATTACGCAGGTATTGCCGTTACCCGAAACCTAGACAATCCTAGACATCAAGGTCCTGAACTGATGTTCGGTTCCTGCTTCATCGAGGTCTGCTCTGCAGATCCTACTGGATTTGCGACAAGTCTTACGTCTTCTCCACGGGCATTTTACGTCCCGGCCAACTGACGGTAGAGTCATCCTTGGACTTGGTTTTCGTCCTAGATTGACACAACATGTACAGGTCCCTCTCTGGAGTATATTAACACCTACAAAAAAGGGTCTTCGATTCGCTATTCGTCTAAGAGATGTCTAGCTTTGTACAGGTTTTCTGCAGCTGTTACACACCCTCATTGACTCAAGCATTCAGAGTGCTATCTTTTTATGATTGCATCCACACTGAACAGTGGCAGTCGTTTGAATGCTTGTTTGCCAATTAGAAAAGAGGGGTTTGATGCTCGAGAAGATTCTCACCGATAAGTTCAGGAAACTACTAAGGACAGTTCTTGAAGATATTCAGAACCAGCAAGACCGTCGGGATGAGGAAGAGTTCGCCAAGGACGAGGAGAGGATCAAGAAGGACCTCCTTGATACCGTGGAGTCTTACCCGGCTGATATTGTACTAGATGAGGACTTCCTCGTTGCAGCTGTTGACGGATCTGGGACTGAGAACTTTGGCATGCTGGATGATATACGCATCCATCTGCTAAGCACCGCAACCGTGATACTTGACACTAACACACAGAAAGGTTCCCCGTTTTCGATAATGGAACGAGCGGCTATGGAAGCCGAACTTGGAGAACAACCCCATCTCGATATGCATTGGCACTCCAGCGTACGCCACGATGCAAAGAACAAGATGGCTGAAAGCCTGGCGAACATCTATCCCAATAAGGACCCAACTGACTTTGTGATGCATTTCTTCCGAGATGAACTAGGGCCCCAAATCAAATCGTTCTCTGACTTGGACAGCACTGACTTTGCTCGCCACAAATCCAAACTAGAGAATATGGTTTCTCTCATTTCAAGGGCTGGATACCTCACCAACCCCGTGGTCCATGATGAACTCAGAAAAGTATCAGAATACGCCGCTATCAGAAAAATTCTCACTAGCCAGTTCGAGCCAAAGTATATTCTGATTGATGGTGCAATGAGTGTCTTCATGCACTACGTTCTCAAATACCCCTCGATGCCAGGCGGTTTCATGCTGAGAGAGCTCTGCAGCTTGGCACGAAACAAAGGAGTCATTCTTTGTGCTGTGAGCAAAAATCACACGATACCATTTGCACACAGGATTGCGAATATGGCCGCAGACATGTTCGGCGCGGAGGCGAAATGGTTCTGTCTGCTACCGTCAAAGAATGATTCGAATGGAGGTCTTCACATCTACACTGACAGGACATACATCCCGCCAAGACTTGCGGTGCCATACCTGTTCAGCTTCTCACGAGACAACAGGCCCTCGCGAATTGATTTCGATCGAATCTGGTGGCTCAAGAACATCTTCGTACGTGGCGACCCCGTAACAACAAGAGCGAATGAGAAACAGCTCTTTCGTGATCTAGAGTTCATGTCTAGGGACGCAAGGTGGTACGGCTATCCAGTGGCATTAGCTCTCGCCCACGAGGCATGTAAGCTCAGTTATGAGGACCTTGGGCTTGCGCGTGAAGTATACCGGGATATACTTCGTGCAAGTAATCAGGACCCCCGGAGGGCAGTTCCTCTTCGGGAAGACTACAATCTTTGACACGAGATGATAGATGATGTTCAACAAAGACAATCTAGGCGAACTATTCGGAAAAGTTGGTGTGGGCAACCAGACTAACCTAGAAATAATGGGAAGTAATCGCGACATTAGTGTCGGCGAGATATTCATGATTACTTCAACGCGTGATGGTCATGAGAGGGTCTTTTTCTTCCGCGTTCTAGGCCTCCAGAACTATCTGCGGCAAGTAGATGACATGAGCCGTGTTGCTAGCACCCTCATGGTAGAAGGCGACGCGTATCTCTCGGGGATTGAGCGCAACATGCTTTTGGACGTACAGGGCCGAATGCTTGGCTACGCAGAGTGTATTGATAATAAGTGGGTGTTTCGTTCTCCACGCCGTTTGCCCGATCATCTTGCGTCTGTGTACAGACCAAAGCGCGGAATATCAGACTCCATCGTAAGCACGATGCTTGAATCTCAGACCAGCGGTGAGATGTATGTTGGAGACCTCCAAGTAGGCGAAGCAACTCTTGATGTGCCTGTGATGATTCCCTCCAAGTTTCTGCCCATGCACGTTGGGATATTCGGTTCAACAGGCTCTGGAAAGAGCAATCTCATGATGGTTCTCATCAAATCATTGATTGACACCAATATCGAGGCAAACACAAACCCTGATGGTGAGGTGCTTCGGATATCTGCCTTCTGTATCGACCCGCATGATGAATTCGCCAAGGGCGTGGACAAATACGGAATTCACCACATAGTAGAAGCCATGAGTCCAACGCTTAGGTCAGAGGTCCTAGGGAACTTCTACTACCTGACAACACACTTGAGAGCCACGCCGCGGGACGTAAAGAAGTACGCCAAGGAAATCAGAGTCAAGTGGAATGAAATTCAACCACGGGATTTGTACTCTATCACTGAATTCACGCCCCAGATGAATTCATTCATTGATGCTATGTATGCGGCTAAGAATGAGGACTGGATTGCTGAGATACTTGAAATGGAAGACGAACCCGAAGGGATGTCTACACCCAAGGGGACAATGAGCGCAGTCCAGCGGAGGCTCCGATTCTTGAAGCGTTCCCCGATATTCATCAAGGATGGAACGTCAATTCTTGATGACATCTATGAGGCGATGGAAACTGGTCGCATTCTAGTCGTGAACACAAGCTTGATGAGCGACACTGAACAATTCCTCCTGACAACTGTGGTTACCCGAACCTTGTCTGACATGAGGCGAGCTGTGAAAAGTAGTGGTAACTTGGGAGATTTCGAAAAGCAAGGGCAGATGCGGCTACCGAAATCCTTCTTCAGTCGAGTTAAGAAAATGGCTCGGAGTTTCTATGGTCGTGGAGGGGTAAGTGACTCTACTGAGGTGAAAAATCCGCGTAATCTACCGGTCATTCAGATTACAGTAGAGGAGGCTCCTTCAATCCTCAATCCCGAACTCATGAAGGGACGTTCCGTATTCAAGGATATCTCAAGGCAAGGACGGAAATTCAATATTGGACTCCTAGTTGTAAGTCAACAAGTGAGCGTACTTGATAATGTGATTCTCAGTCAGATGAATACGGAAATTAACCTGCGGATGGGCAATGAACGTGAGATTAGGGCGTGCATCGATAACGCAAGTGTTAACATCTCTGGATTTGAGAATGAATTCCGAGTGATGGCGCGAGGTGAGGCATTGCTGACTGCCTCATATCGAGAGCTGCCATTACCTGTCAAGATTCCGTTGTTTGATACAATCTTCGAACGCGATAAGGACAAGTACAAGAGCAAGAAGTCCAGCAAGAAGAGAGAGAAACACATTCTCTGAGGAGTAGAGTGATGACTGTAAGAGTTGCTCATATTTCTGATACCCATCTTGGCACAAAGCCTCGAGAAGGTGTTAGACATAACATCTGGGCAGTTGAGATGCGCACCAGAGTCCTCGAGAACGACTTCTACGAGCGTTTCTCAGAGCTGTTTACCAGGATAGCCGAGCTTGATCCGCCGGTTGATATTGTGGTCCATTCTGGAGACCTCTATAATCAACCTTGGGAGGGCAACCCTACTCAACCTCCTGTTGTTGCGAGAGAAACAGTCATTACCGTGCTAAAGAGATTCATTGAGAAAACCAGCATACCTGTTCTGATACTGGAGGGCAATCACGGCATATACCGGAATCTTGAGGTGTCATTTCTTGATAGCCTGAAGATGGCAATTCCCGGTCTGGATGTGGCTACACAACAGGAGATGAAGCTTGCTTTCCGGGAAGGAAAACCACTCGTGCGTTCATACGAGAAACTGAATGTCTATTGTTTTCCTTTCATCGAGTACAACGTTCTCGAATCTGCTGGCGCAGTAACTGCCTTCAACGACTGGATCACAACTCACCAGCTTCCGGATTCTGATCGCCCATCTATTGCAGTAGCACACGGAATGGACATTGATCGTAGCCTTCAACCAGCAATCTTCAGCATGGGATATGACTACATCGCATTAGGTCACGACCATCATCAGCACAAGCATGCAAAGAATGCGTGGTACGCTGGTTCTCCAGAGCGGTGGAGGTTTGATGAAATTCGACATGAGAAAGGATTCCTTGTAGTTGACATTGAGAGTGGAAAGGTTCCGATAGTCACTCCGCACCACATCAATTTTGCACGGCCTGTTTACACCGAGAAGATTGCAATAGAGGCCGATGATACAGTTGAATCTATCGTTCAAAGGATAGAATCATTGTTCAACGAGAAAAATCTGAAGGGGCCGTGGGACTCGGCTACTGCCGCACGAGTGCGACTAGTCTTCAAAGGCGGGTCTTCGAGAATCAGTGGGTTCGACCTTAGCCTCGCAATGGAATCATTTCGTATGAAGATCTTATCACAGGACTCCGAGTATAACATCGTGCAGCTTGTATGGACAACAAGACGTCGCGAAATCGACCATGATGAAGCAGCATACCCTGAGATAGAATCCGAGTATCTTATCGAAGACCCCGAGGAGGATTTCAAGACTTATCTAGAAACGCTATCACTCGACGAGAAGTACGACCCTGAAACATTAACTCGAATTGCAGTGCGTGCTCTTGAGATTACAGTTGGACGCAGTGGGGAGAAGATCACTCTGGACACGATTTCGAAGGAGGAATCTGGGTGAAACTACTTCGTCTCGAATTGAAGAACTTCAAGCCATTTCGAGACCTCGAGCTCCCTGAGGGAGAGGGCGAACTGCCTGGAGGACTGATACTCATCCGGGGTCCGAACTCGACTGGGAAGTCTTCAATATTCGAAGGAATACTATGGACTTTGTGGGGGCCTGATGCTGTTGGTCTTACCAATGATGAACTCGTCAGTTTCACATCAACTTGGTGCAAGGCGGTCTTAGTTTTCGAGGTTGCTGGGACTCGGTACAAAATGGACCGGTCCTATAGTTCTGCCAAAGGAATGGCTGTTGTTTTGTACACACGGACAGGGGATGCATGGAAGCGTCTTGCAGATAAGAGCAAATCTGTGAGCAATGAACTCCTGCAGATTCTGAACCTTGATCTGCAGCAAGCCTTGAACACGTTGCTGGTTCGCCAAGGGGAAGTGGCTCTAATCGCCAATGCCACTCCCTCCGTGCTAAGAAACCTCATAGTGAGGATATACAACATTGAGCTATTGGACAAAATGTCAGATCATCTGAAGAGCTTCGAGTTGGACCTTGAAGCCCAGATTAGAGGGCTTGAAGACGATTACATTCGTCCTGAGCATATCGCGGAACAGATCAATGATACAAAGATAAGAATAGAGGATTATGAACACAGTTTCAAAAGCAACGAAGCAGAAGCTGGCGAGATCAAGGACCATCTGAAGGAAATGCCTGATCCTGAAGGTCTTGAGGCAATACGCGCCCTAACTCAAGAAGGCGAGAGAAAAGAGCGTGACCATAACTCAAGCATGCGTTATCGGGACTCTGACGTTGCAGATGCTGGTCTTTCATCAGCTGAAACTGAAGTTGTACAAGCACGTCTGAAAATTCTCAAGAAGGAAGCCAAGCGATATGAGGTCAGTCGCAAGAAACTCGAAACAGAAACAACCGAAGTTGACCGCGAGCTGGGAGCAATCGATGCGGCCAAAAAGGACCTCAGTGAGAAGGTAGTGACTCTTGAAGGTGTTTCCGTAGATGACGATTCAGGCGTCGCTGAATGTCCAACCTGCGCAAAGCCTCTTTCCGTCGAAGAGCGTGAGAATCTGCTGGTAGAATACCGGCAGGTACTGAAACAGGACGAAGAAAAGGCCAAGACACTCAAGATTCGTCGTGTGGAGGTATCAGATGAGATCAGTGGTGTCAAGGAACACTTGTCTGATATTTCCAGGGCGCATGATGCTGTGTGCCGTATCAAAGAGAAACAGAAGGATGTTGATAAAGCCGAGAAACGCCTTGAGAAGCAGCAAGCGAAGCTCTTGGACGCTATCAAGAAGGCTGGGGTGACTAGCATTGAGTCGCTCCTCAAGAAGCATGGAGGGAAGAGTGTTCTTGATCTTCAACGAAGGCTTGATGTCCTCTCCACGAAGCTCGGTGAAATCGTGGGCCAATGCGATTCCTTTAGAAAACTCATCGACAGGGAGCAAGGCGCCATTAAGGAATTAGATGCCAAATCCGTGAAGATGCGTGAGCTTGGTGCAGAGATGGATTCGTTGAGGAGTCTGAACGAGCATACCAAATATGTTAGATTAAAACTAGTTAGCGGTTTTGTGGCTGATTACGTGGTGCAAAAGCGGCTGTTGGGTATTATCAGGGGTGCTACGAACGAATACGTTCGCGCGTTTACAAACAATCAATATACTGGAATTGATTTAGTTCCGACGGCTGCGAAAGGGCGCTCTGGCGCGGGATTGGCATTGAAAATACACGATCAGCGAGACAATGCCACGAAGAAAACAACACAACTGAGCTTTGGTGACAGAACTGCCGTTAGCCTAGGACTTCGTCTAGGAATTAGTAGGACGATGAGCTCTATTCGGCCGCTAAGGGACAGTCCCTCGATAGCTCCTCGGATTCGATGTGTTATGCTTGACGAACCGCTTGGAGGCCTTGACAAGAACCGCAGAGCCTCTGTTGTTAGTAACTTGGTGAACGACCAGAGCTTCGAACAAATCTTGCTGATAACGCACACCGACATTCAAGGCTGGGATAGTGTACCCGCCATCTTGGTTTCCAAGAGTGGATCATCTGCCACTGCGAAACTTCTCATGTAACGATTCGATTAATACATGAGTCTGGTTCTTTCTCCAATCACAAACATTATTCAGAGGTTTTAGCAGCCTTTGCATCATGCGCCTTGCCAAACGAGCTGAACGGGTTCTATTTTCATGGGCTGTGCGTGGACTACGTTTCTTGCTTGAGAATGCAGTCTTGATACTCATTCTTTGTTTCGCCGGTCTTGTTTGGAGTCAGGTTTTTCATGCTGCTGTAGTTGATTTCACCAGCTCCAGTTTCTGGAGGTCTCGTGGTGTCTGGCTCGGAAACGGAGAACTCGACATTTTCGGCTACACTTTGGTGTACCAATTCGAGGGCTACACGGATTATTCGTTCTACTACTTCCATTGGGGCAACAACATGCTCAGAGGTGTGATGCCCTACAGTCCCGGGTTCGGGTATATTGAACTAGATGGGTTTGTTAATGAAAATGGAGCCTACATCTTCCCCCCACTTACTGCCGTTTTGTATGCTATCGGTCTTATGATTCCGGTGGATGGCTGGGGAATTGGTCTTCTTCTCGCAATCTTTGGGTACCTCACGGCTTTGCCGGTATATGGAATTGCCAAGCAGCTGTCGGGTAACAGACGAGTTGGCGAAGTCGCCGCTTTCACCTACCTCATGAATCCCAATGTTCTGTACCATACCACCTTTGTGTGGCTGAACACAGCACCGTTCATCTTCTTCTTTTTCTCAGGCTTCTACATGCTCACCAAGGGCAAGCGTGATACTGCAACGCTACTCATTGTGACAGGAGCACTATTCAAACAGATTGCGTGGTTCTTGGGTATTCCGCTTGTCATTTACTTGATTTTGAGGACGCAGTATTCCTCTAGGATAATTTCATCTACCGCAGAGAGAGCGAAGGGTTTCTTGGAACGTATTGCGGAGCCCCTTGATATTCGCCAGTTCATGATTAGCGTCCTAATCGTCTTCGCCTTTGCTGGAGCTATCATCTTCCCATTCTTCTTAGCGCAGCCAAATATGTTGATCAATATGCGTTTGGCCATGGGAGGCTTTCCTCTTGTGTCACTAACAGACCCTCCTGGCTATGGAAGCCCGATGCGGCTTCAGATTCTAGCAGTAGTTGTAGGCATGCCCGTGCTTGCACAGGTACTAGATGGGCTTGTATACTACGGCTTCTTACTCTGGTTCGGTGCGACTCTCATTGCTGGTTTCATGTTCCTACAGAAGAAAGATGGTGACAAGAAGAATTTCTACCTTCGTCGTCTACTGTTGCTCACAATGATAATGCTGCTTTGGGTTCATATAACAGGGCCTCGCGGCGTTTACAAGTACTACTTCACTCTATTTGCTCCCTTTTTCTCAATATTTTCGTCTGCGCAGATGGTCACAAATAGTGACGAAACAGTACCATTCTCACTGTCCATGCTTTGGCTGCCGATTGCTCTCAGTCTTATGATACTCATCCCTCCCCGAAACATCTACCTTTTCAGCGTCATCCTGATTCTCGTTGGTTACGCCCTTGCTGATAAGGTTGGCACGTTCTGGTCCTTCGTTAAGGCTCCAGGGAGATACATTGCTAAGCGGTTCAGTGGTCGACTACCACGTGTTTCGCTAATTCTCGAAGACATCACGACAAATCTCGTCGCAATCCACCGCGGAATATTCGCTACATTTGATTGCTATCTGAATGAAGCACAGATCAATGAGCACTCGGCAGACAACGCGTGAAAACTATTGCCCGATCTCCTTCAGTTCTTTCTTCTTCCCTTTTAGATGCTTCTTCAAGTTTGTCAGACGAGTATCGAGTTTCTTGACTTGTTCATCATAGGTTTCCTCCGCCATTATTCCGGAGGAGTGCCTTTGTTTGATGTGATCTTTCAGCTGTTGTATAGACTTGACTTCTCGCTGGAGTGCCTTGATGTCCGCCTGCAAATCTACTTCTTGATTCTCTTCTAGAGTCTTGAATTGCTTGGTTGGTATCATTACTCCAAACTGCTGTTGCGTCTTTTCTGCAAAATCTTGGAATTGGTTGCGCAGCATCTCCACGTTACTGTCGACTCTTGTGACTTGCTCTCCTACTTTTCCTATGTCTTTCTGCAGGTCAAATACCGCATTGACGAGCCTTCGAAGAGCGCCCTCCATCTCATCGAGCTTTGCAGGTGACACTTCTGCAGCGGCCGTACCTTTTTTGGCCTTGGCAACCTTGCTTGGTTTGGCTAGTCTGACATCTCCACTGAGCCATTTTATGGCATTGATTGCGAATGTCTTGTTTCCTGCATGCTTTAGCCCGCCCCCTTTTCGGAATATTTCATAGCTGCCGGAGCAGATGACTCGCCCCTTCCCGTATTCGACAGCTGCGATTACGGGTTGATTTGCTGGGTCCGCCATATCAGATGTGGCAGCCAATACCACTGCGCTCCCTGACACCTTCAGTGAACACCCAGACGGGTATAGAAGGTCTTGAGCATCTTCAGTGCATGGATGTGCAGTGAGATTGCTGACAAACGGCATTGTGGGCAAACCGTCATTGCTTCTCTCATCCTTTACAGCTGTATTATCGAACTCAATGCCAAAGGTCTTGGACAGCTTGCTGAGATTATTCATTAGGCCGCGGTCGCCGCCCGACAGTGAGAGCAGGAATAGTCCACCGCCAGCTTTTACATAATTCGTCAGAACATCTATCTCTGCAGGCCGCAGCTTGGAACTGTTTGGGCATCCAAAGACCAACACTTCTGCAGTTTTGATATTCTTGGCTAGTATCATGAACTCTGTATATGGTTCTACATCGAAATCATTGTCTGTGAGCAGATTGCCAAGTGTAGAATATGTAGTGTCTAGTCTCCCACGTTCGTTCTGTGTTTGGTCAAAGAATACCTTCATTCTTCTGCTCAACTGGAACCACCTGTGAAGTAAGTTGAGATTATGGGCTGTGCGCTAATGAGGCTTGTGCGCGTGTCTTTACACGAATTTCGAACAGTTTATTTCAATCTCCCGCAATCAGTGATTAATATGGGCGACAATGAATCCTGCCTTTTCTGCAAGATAGTTCGTGGTGAGATACCCGCATCTATCATTTTCGAAGACAAATTCACGATGGCCTTCATGGACATATTTCCCATTAGCAAAGGACACTGCTTATTGATTCCAAAGCAGCACTATGTGAACATGCTGGATGTTGATGCCAAAATCGCCAAACGTCTTGGTGCGCGTCTAGCGGAGTTGAACCGCAAGGTGCACTCAGCATTTGAACCAGATGGCATAATCAATGTAATTGCCAATGGGGTTGGCGCGGGACAAGAGGTTCCCCATCTACATGTCCACGTGATACCCCGAAACGAAGGCGATAGATTCGGATTCCTATTTCCAGACGACTACCGTGAAGAGATGGCTCCACGCGATGAGCTTGATAGCGTTGCCCAGATTATCCGGGCATCTACTGACTTGCTTGGTTCGAAATAATGAGTAGTCTAAGATTCTATTTGATATCGAGCAGATTCAGGCCGGTCGCTTCATCTCTGGCTCGCCCAACATCTTCGTCCAGTTCCGTGATGATCAATTCCATTGTGACGGAAACTTCACACCCCGGCATTAGATGGCCTCCATAGCACTTACCGTCTTGATCCGCGACAACCATGTGAGCATGTACAATGAGCCCCCCCTCTTGTGTGGATGCGATGTTTCCCATGCATGACACAACTTCAAGGTCTTTGTCCACAGTGTAAGTCTTGTATTCCATGCTCTCTCTATCAAAAAACCCCAGACAAGCTATTGATACTGCTCCTATCAACGTCAGTTGACCTGCTCGAACGCCATGTTCCGAAGAAACGGCCTCAATCGTCTTTAAGATGTCCTCGCCTGGCTCCATGCGCGCGAAGATAACGCGTTTCGCTTCAGTAGTGAGTGAGCGCACCATGGACCCGCAAAAGGGTGGCTTCTCATATGAACTGCTCGGAATGTATTTCTGGTTCATTGGAAGTGCTTATCAGGACTTAATAGCCAACCTATGGGGTGAGTGACTTTGGTGAATGACGAGAAACCTGAAGATGGAAATCAGTCCACTTTGGATGATTACTTCGGTGGTCATGAAGATTCCAGTGCAGAAGTAACGTCAGATACTATTGTCAAGAAGGACGCACATTCCGGAACCCCCCCCGTCAATGCAAGTGTTAAACGCGTAGACAACGTTGAGTCCACTCCACCTAATAATGGAAAAGAAAAGAAGATAGCAGCTGTGGACAAGGTCAAACAATCTCACGAAGTTGGCTACCGTGACATGCCAAATGATCTTCCCCCCTCGTTCCTTCTTTCAATTGACTACGATAGAAACACGAACAAGGCTATTGCTAGCCTCTACAACCCCGAAACAAAGAAGATCCATTTCTGGACTGATAATAGCGGTCACAAGCCGTATATGTACACTGACCTGTCGCAACAGGAAGTCGAGAAAATTAATGGAATTCGACGTCATCCTGGTTTCATACGTACCGAAGCAGTTGAGCTCACTAATTTGCTCAGTGACAAGCAGGTCGCTATGACCAAGGTAATCGCTAATGATCCCCTCAGCATTGGTGGTCGCCCAGATTCGATGAGAGAGAGCTTGCGAATCGATGAAGTGAATCATGCCTGGGAGGCCAACATCCGATATCATCATACGTACACCTACGATATGAAATTCGTTTCTGGTCTCATCTACAAGATTGAGAATGGGAATCTTGTGGCCAGTCCCCCGGAGATTGATAAGAACACCCTGAAAGAGTTCAAGAGAACCATTCCGGGTTCGGAGGGTATTGAGAGAATTATCGAAACCTATACTCCCATGTTCTTTGGCGAGGTTCCTGACATTAGGCGGATTGCCATAGATATTGAGGTTTATGTTCCTGTCAAGAACAGAATGCCTGATGTGTCGAAGGCCCCCAACAAGGTCACGGCAATTGGTCTCTCCGACAATGAAGGTTACAACAGGTGTTTCGTTCTCAGGCGAAAAGGACATCCCACAGGCAAGAAGAGGGATGATTTTCCAAAGGGTCTCGAGATCGTGTACTTTGATGACGAAGCAGAGATGCTTGTGAAGGCATTCGAAGTCATTAATGATTATCCGATTGTTCTGACTTTTGTAGGAGATGCTTTCGATCTGAACTACCTCTATCATAGGGCGCGGCACTTGAGGGTCGACCTGGATACGTACTGCCCTATCAGAATGAATCGTGCAAATGACACCGCATTCCTTCGTAGCGGAATTCACGTGGATCTCTATAGGTTCCTCAAGAACCCCTCCATCAGAATCTATGCTATGTCAGGTGCTTATGATAGGGCTAACTTGGACACGATTGCCAAAGGCCTTCTAGGTGTTGGAAAACTCGAACTCACCACTGACATATCATCTCTTCCATACTATGAGCTGGCACAGTACTGTTGGCTTGACGCTAACATAACATTGAATCTGACAAAATACGATGATAACCTACTCCTCCGATTGATTGTCTTGTTGATGCGCATATCCCGCTTGTCGATGGAGGATGTGACGCGTCTAGGCATTTCCTCTTGGATTCAGTCCCTATTCAGGCAAGAACATCGTTTTCGGGGGGCTCTGATTCCTCGACAGTCTGACATAGAGGCTGCCAAATCTGCGGAAGCCCACACTGAGGCTATGATAAAGGACAAGGCCTTCAAGGGCGCGATTGTAATCGACCCAATCGCGGGAGTTCACTTCAATGCCACGGTGCTTGACTTTGCAAGTCTGTATCCGACAATTATGAAGCAGCATAACATCAGCTATGAAACAGTCGATTGCCCACACGAAGAATGCAGGGTTGCGACAGACAACAGAGTTCCTGAAACAGGTCATTGGACCTGCAAGAAGCGTACAGGCATGATCAGTGAAATCATTGGCTTCTTCAGAGATACCAGAGTGATGTGGTTCAAGGCGAAGAGCAAGGATAAGTCATTGGATGAGAGAACCCGGACTTGGTACGGCGTCGTTGAGAAGGCGCTCAAGGTGTATCTCAATGCGTCTTATGGTGTCACCGGGGCTCGACACTTTGAGCTGTTTTGCATGCCGGCAGCTGAGAGCGTAACGGCCTATGGACGAAATGCAATCATGAAAACGAAAGAAAAAGCTGAGTCTATGGGTGTAAGAGTACTATATGGGGATACAGACTCCGTGTTTCTGGATAATCCATCCAAGGAACAGCAAGATGAGCTTGTGAAGTGGTCTCAGGAGGCGCTTGGAATCGACTTGGAAGTGGAGAAAACCTACAAGTACGTCGCTCTTTCTGAACTTAAGAAAAACTACATTGGCGTCTACTCCACAGGATACGTTGAAGTGAAAGGCTTAAGCGGCAAGAAGAGAAACACGCCTCGATTCATCCAGGCCGCGTTTCAAGAGATGCTGACAGTACTTAGCAAGGTGGACAATCTCGAAGGATTTGAAGCAGCAAAAGATGAGATCCGTGAGATTGTAAACACTGCCATTGACCGGTTGGAGGGCAAAACCGATTCCTTCACTCCAGAAGACCTGGCATTCCGTGTCCAGTTGACCAAGAAGCTCGATCAATACGGGAAGACAACACCTCAGCATGTTCGCGCAGCCAAGATGCTCAACGATGCTGGACATGATGTTTCACCTGGTACAATAATTGAGTACATTAAGACTAAGGGCAATGGAGGCGTATTGCCGATTGAGCTTGCAAAGGAAAAGAGCTACTGGCTGGATAAGGACAAATACACTGACACGCTGAGATCAGTCTTCGGGCAGGTACTTGATTCGGTGGGTATCGATTTCGAGGAGCTTCTAGGATTCACGACCCTTGACCAGTTCTTTTGATGATAATTCGACAGGAGCTGTTGCAGTCATATGAAATATCGGTCGAGAAGTGAGGATATAATAACACACGCGTTGATAGTCCCTCTAGGAAATTCTTATAGCGAGCTTGGACCACCGCTAGAGTGAGGAACCGACAATAGAAATCTGGAGCATCACTGACGGGGTATACTAGCATGAAACAAAACATCAGAGAATTCCTCATGCAAAAGGCGCTGATACTATTCAGAGCTGAAGACATAGATGTTTCAGCAAGAGACTTCATGTCGACTTACGCCTCATATATGAGGGAGGTTGGCATTGTCGGCAAAGAGCCCAACGGACACGTGAAGTTTCCGAGCAAGACTGCACCTGTTGAGGAGGGGTACGCAGAATTTTTCGATGAATGGGTCACCCTTTCTGAAGCTCTGGAAATACACACTGCTGTGAGCATGGACCTTTACACCGATGCGTGGTTTGCACGTGATCCGAAGTACCAGACCATGACTGCCAGTGGCCAGTCGATGCCACATCAGATATGCCCGAATCGTGAAGAGTTCTGGGAGTATGGTGCAGAAATCGTAAAGGAACTCGGGGCTTATCCAATAGACGAAATCCTCCTCTTTGGTGTAGGTTTCATCAGAGATGAGTTCTGTTTCTGCGACAGGTGTCGGAAGGAATTCGCACCTCTTGTGGACCAAGAGCCTGCACGGCTTACTCATGGATATCTCACAGAGAATCCAGACTACCATGATAAGTGGCATGAATGGCGAACTGAAAAGGTACTCCAAGGACTTCGCGTTTTACAGAGCGCAGCAGATAGTCTCATTGGGGACGAGGGGAGCCGTTTCAAACCCCTAAGAATCTCTGTTGAGGTTCTGGTTGATCCAGAGAGCGGGCTTACTGAGGGTGCCAAGAAGGCTTACGGTTATGACTACACCAAGATAAGAGAGATAACAGGCGGTCTTATGATTAACCTGTTTCCGTGGTCCCCCGTGATTCCAGCGCCCGGAACAGCCGAATACACTGACTTGGTCGAAAGCATGTATTTCGTGAAGGAGTTCTCCCGGCGCGGAGGTATCGTGTCTCTCTTCCGCTGGGGTGTGAGCTCCATAGAGCAACTCCGTGAGTTGAAAGCACTTGGCAAAGATGTCGGTATTGACCGGTTTGTCACAAGCTTCGGATATCCAAAGGATTACCCTGTGCGGCGTGAGAGCGCCATTGGTAACTATTAGATTCCCTTTCTATCACTGAGTCGCTCCACAATAGGGACAAGCCTTGATTCCCAATCTTATCGTTCGACCGCAAGAGAAACAGAAGCTAGGAGACGAGCTGTCATCTCTAGCATCATCATTGAATGGGCTTAGTTCCCCCTGCATGAACAACGCACCCAGTCCTTCTACCGCCTCATCTGTTCTGCGTCCACACGAAGACTGGGTTGAAACGTCACAGGAACTAGAACGCATTTCATCCATCAGATTGTCCTTGCGACAGCTTTCAGAGTATGGAATTGCTGTGGTCAGGTCTGAGTAGGGATCAGAATGACTAGAGCTCCGATAGGATCCGTAGTCCCGTCTTGAAGCAGACTCAACATCGCTTCGATGGCGTGCGCTATCACGCCTGTCAAAGTCTCTTCGATAGTCATCCGACCCGTATCCTCTGTCGACTGCTGGTCTGTTTGCAGTAGCGCCTCGAACATTGTGGGGGCGCTCCTCATCCGCCGATGTAAGGCCTCTGGCAGCGTCTATGAATCTGCAATGAGCATCGCCTTTCAGGTTCTCATATTCTTCTACGGTGAGACCTAGGACTTCCAGAGCTCTATCTCTCTCAGCACATCGTTTTGACAGCGGGCAGCAGAAAGCCAAGCTTCCATGACAGAGGGATGCCATAGCTCTATCCTTTGCAGATTTGAAGATGGGCGTGATCCGGTGGCGACCTAGCACCAAAGCATCACCAACCGATCGAAGCTCTGTGTATCCGCTCTGAGCGAGTGCTTCTACAAGCTCTCGGGCTGGATACGCTCTCCCTTCTATGACTACATGCCCTTCAGTCTTGTCAAGTCGGACGGGTCTTTCAGTACTCTTGTTTCCCTCGTATGTGGGATATCTCGTAGTGACCACCTCTTACGAATTAATATCGACGTCATACGAGCTTGGAACATCAGCAATACAATCCTATGTATTACAGGGAGGAATACATCCAGCACTCATCCAAACGGTTTATGTACTGATATCATAGCAGTTTCTGGAAGGGGCTTGGTCCCCAAGGAGACATAATAGAGATGGGCTGTAAGGCTGATGGCGCCGCACAGGGATACACTGTTCTTGGCGGTATAGTTCTAGCGTATTTTGCAATACAAATGATCGTTGGCGGTTTCAACACCTTTTCAGGTGGTGACATCAACGGACTTGTTGTTCTCATCCAAGGAATTGCTCTAATCCTGATGGTTGTCCTATCATTTGATGCTAGTGGCTTTGTGTCTTGGAAGGTGGGAAAATCCGGAGCCCTTCTTGCTCTTTTTGGATTCTTGTCAATCATCATAATCGTTGGCAATCTCACGTTCGACGTCATCGCGTGGCTGACGAATATAGGCACTCTTGCAGGATTCATGATTCTTCTTGCAGGGCTCCTGATGATGTTCAGCAAGTAACACCAAAGGACTCCTTAGCCCTCATCACAAATTAGATAATGAGGCATTGCTAGGCTTAGCCCGTCGCTTCAAGGATGGTTGTGGTAATGGACGAGAAGCATATTCAGATTATCAAGGACTTAGGGTTTCACGACATATCGCAGGAAATAATGACCAACGATTACTGGAAGAAGCGTGGTGCCGAGAGCTTAGCCCTCACCACACAGGATCGTGAAGTCTACGGATGTCTTGACCATACTCGTGGTCATGGAACAACAATCTACGATATCGAGGGCACGGAATATCTTGATGTCACCGGAGGTGTGGCAGTTCGGGCTTTCGGGCTGCGATACAAACCACTCCTTGATTTCGAAGCCAGTATTAATGATGTTGTGCGCGAGTTTCCAGGCGCTGACTTTGACGGCATCCCGCAGACTCTGCTTGCTGAGAAACTTGGTAAAATGGCACCTGGCAATCAGAAGAGACGAGTTGTCTTTACGACCTCAGGTGGACGTGCAGTCGAAGGTTGCATGAAATCTGCAATGGATCTATCAGGCAAACAGAGGTTCGTAGGCTTCAGGCCTGCTTTCCATGGGCGAACTGGCTATGCAATGGCGCTCACAGCCTCCAACTCCAAGCACAAATCAGGCTATCCTCAAGGTGTCGACGTCATTCGAGTCTTCTATCCATACTGCTACCGTTGTCCATATGGTCAGAATGTTGAGGACTGTAATCTGGAGTGCGTTGAAGCGCTTCGGTACGCATTACAATTGGAGGGTAATGACATCGCAGCCACTGTCATGGAGCCCCTATGCGGCGAGGGAGGTCTCATAGTTCCTCCTGCGAAGGCAGTAAAGGGGATGTATGAGGTTACACGAGATGTCGGTGGGTTCTTCATATCGGACGAGGTTCAAGCGGGGATGGGCCGAACTGGGAAGATGTTCGCAATTGAGAATCATGATGTTGTCCCTGATTACATGTCGATGGGCAAGGCATTGGGTGCGGGGTACCCGATGGGCGCATCGATTGGCCCTTCACCGATGTTCTCAGGCCCAACTCGTCATTCTGAAACTTTCTCTGCAGAACCCAAGATGGCGCTTCTATCGCTATGGGTCCTCAAACATATTGAGGACGGAGATTTGCTCAAGAATAATGCTGAGAAGGGTGCCTATCTGTTGAAGCGACTAAAGGAACTCAAGGACAAACATGAAGTCGTTGGAGATGTCCGCGGAATGGGTCTGATGGTTGGCGTGGAATTCGTGAAGGATAAGAAGTCCAAGGAGAAAGCTCCCAAGATTAGAAACCGTGTTGTCAAGAATGCGGTTCAAAAGCAGAAATTGTGGGTGCTTGGTTCGGGACTGAACACACTACGGTTGACTCCAAGCTATGTCATCACGAACGAGGAGATAGATGACGTAATCGATCGGCTCGATAAGGCGATCTCTCAGAGCGTATAACGCACGCGGCAACAGTAAGTCATCTGGTCGCTATGTAGTTGAACCAAGAAAAAGAGAGGAGGCCCATGCCCCATTCAGGACGCGGGGCATGAGCAACCTACCTATTTGACTACAAGGAGTATTGCGCCGACTATGACTAGGATTGAGCCCAAGTCGCCGCCGAATATCCACATCACGATCCCTAGAATCAACAGGATAACCCAGTTGTTATCGAACTTCAGGGCCGGGATCTTTACAATTCCGCTCGTGGCAAGCACAATCAGTGAAACAAAGATAAGGATTATTCCCTCGACAACGCCTCCTAGGGCGAGGAGCGGGAAACTAACCCACCCCCAGCCGGTGATTAACAGAGCTTTCAGAATTCCGAAAATCACACCGAGGATACCACCAAGCATAACAAGGATCTTGCTAATCTCTTTAAGGTCAGCCATATTCATTTGCACTCCATTTTCAATTTTCTTCGTTTCCCTTGATGCCATCAAGTAGGAGTCACTCACAAGCGAAAGCTTAGCATGCAAATGGTGAACTGTTAATTAAAGAAAAGCACCACTGCATCTTCTCTACTAGCATGATACACGTGCATCGTAGTTCGGAACTCCTTTTTCTTGGTGGCTCATAAGGATGCGTATGCGGTAATTGCCTGCTATTTAACTAATATGGAATTAGGGCCACTCCTCGACACTTACCGATTTTACAAATTAAGAAATACCACGCCTGCGTGATGCCGAGTCGCTAAAGAAACCGAGTTACAGATGCCACGACTCGGCTTAATGCTTTAAGGGATTGATTCAGGTCACCTTGAACCTGAAGCCCATGGTCGCCATCATCAATAAGGACCACACTCACCCTTGGATTGGACTGTAATGATGCTAAGATATACTCGTCATAATATGGGTCTGCTGTGCCTATAGCGATAAGATTCCCCGCCTCATGATCCATAATTCGCTCACGTAAGTTTTGGTCTTTAATGAGTGGAGTGAGCCAGACAATCTTCGCATTCTTCAACTCTGAATGTTGTTTCAGTAGATGCGCAATAGCTTGAGTTCCTAGGGATTTTCCGATGAGGGTGACGATCTCCGTGTATCCCTGATTCTGAGCGGCACGATATGACGCTTCCACATCAGCATGCAGCCGCCCGATTTGTTCTTCTTTTGATAGTGCGCGAAACTGTGCATCTCTTGAGTAGTTGTACTCCACTGTAAGCACATTCAATCCCTTTTGCAGAAGCGCCTCTATTGAGTAGAAGAGCAATGGCATTTGACATGTGTACCCAAAGCCCGGAAAGACAATCGCCATCTGTTCAGTTTCAATTCTCTGTCTGTAGAGCGTGTTGGGAACTGGCTCATCCGCGTGACCTTCAATCTTCAGGCTACCAAATGAGTACATAAAGTTCCTCCTCTTTGCAGGACAGAATGAAAGCTAAGGCTTATCTATAAATCCGTTCTTGCTAAGCAAAACAGAATGGAGGTACAATACGATATGGCAACAACTCTAAGGTGGGATCACGTTTGCCAGACGCTCGTTCTTGTCACTACCTCCTTCCGCGAAGTTTCTGTACGTGCTTCTTAAGGGTAAGCGCCGGATGTCCCGGCGAGACCTAATCAGTAGCACATTCTTGCCTCCGAGAACAGTCAACTATGGTTTGAGTCGATTGAAGGACCTAGGTCTCATTGAGGAGCAAGAGCATGAGAGGGACGCGCGGGAGAAGGTATTCGAGCTTGTTTCGGCGCCTATGTGATTCACTACAGGAACGTGGGCAGCATCGAATCTGTTCACGTTTTCTCTTTTTTTAGTTCCGAAATATCTGTTCTCCAAAAGCCTCATAATGCTGCAGGGTCCGAGTTGGTAGACTGTAGAACGAGGCGAGACCTATGGATTTCTACGAGAGAGCAGATGTCGAACCACTTGATGATTGGACCAGAACCCACTACAGCAATCAAATTGGTCCAGATCTTGACGGACAAGACGTAACTCTAGTGGGTTGGATGCACATCCTCAGAGACAAGGGACGAATCAAGTTCATCGTCCTTCGAGATGAATATGGCACAGTCCAGATTACACTTCCACAGAAGAAGGTTTCAGAAGAAGTCTTTGAGACCTCTGGGACTCTCAAGCCAGAGTACGCTCTAGCAATCCGAGGTAAGGTCGTTGCAGCGAAGCAGGTAGCGTCAGGCGCAGAAATCATTCCTACAGGAATTCGTATCATCAACACTGCTGAGCGTCTACCAATCGATGTCGTAGAAGGAAAAGTGGACATCGACTTAGATACACGATTGAACCATCGGATTCTCGACTTGCGGAAGCCAACGGTGAACGCAATATTTTGGATTCAACATTCCTTGGTGCGATTTGCTCGGGAGTATCTCGAAGACAACAGGTTTGTTGAGATCCATACACCGAAGCTTGTGGCAGAAGCTACCGAGGGTGGCGCCAACCTCTTCGAGGTTAAGTACTTCGAGAAGAAAGCGTACCTAGCTCAGAGTCCGCAGTTCTACAAACAACTGATGCTACTTGCTGGTTTTGGTCGCGTTTTCGAGATTGCCCCGGTATTCCGTGCCGAGAAGCACAATACGAGACGTCACATCAACGAGTATACGTCCTTTGACTTTGAGATGGCTTGGATTCGAGATGTGGACGATGTCATGAAAATGGAGGAGAACATGCTCCACCATTCATTCACAAGGACGCGAGAAGCCATGGCTGAGCAACTCGAAACTTTAGAAGTAGAGATTGAGGTGCCGAAGCTCCCATTCAAACGAATCAAGTATGCTGAAGCCGTTGACTTGCTTAATGAGGCTGGCAAAGACCTGACCATCACGGATGATCTTGATCCAGAGGCTGAACGTATTCTTGGCAAGGTGTTCCCAGAAAAGTTCGGTACTGACATGGTCTTCATTACACACTATCCTTTGGAGCTCAGGCCAGCCTATACGATGCCCAGTATAACTGACGAGGGCATGACGGAGAGTTTCGACCTCACATACAAGGGCATGGAAATCACAACGGGAGGACAGCGCATACATCTCTATGACTTACTTGTCGAGAGATTCAAGGCCAAGGGCTTCAACCCTGATGCATTCGCATTCTACCTTGATCCGTTCAAGTATGGCGCTCCGCCTCATGGAGGTCTTGGACTGGGGGTAGAGCGTCTGACGATGCAGCTGCTTGGCATCCCGAACATAAGGGAGGCAACGCTCCTTCCACGGGACCGTGATAGATTAACACCTTAGTGATGCTTGGAATAATACTCCGTCTTAAAGCAAGTAACGAGAGCTTAGCTCTGTCAGCTTAGTCAGCTATCTAGATATACGAAGGGATGCAAGCCGATGCATGAGCGACTTCAAACCGAGATATTTGCTTCAATTGCCACGTTGGACCAACTGAAGATGATATACGACCTCGGTGCGGTAGACATCCGGACATTCGAGAGAGAATCGGAGGCACTGGTTCAAGAAGTAAAGTCCAACATCGGTGAGCTAAGGCGCCTCGGGACGGATATCTATCGGTTCCTTGACCACGAGAGAATTCCCGAAAGCTTTCCTAACGCAATGAACATGTTGGACCTGTCTGTTCAATCCATGAGGTCTGTTCCACAAGGTCTCACCCTTGACGAGTTCTATGACTACATTGGGCTGGCAATTCTTGACGTCGCTACAGTCCACGCTTCGAAGGGACTTATGGGTCTCGCAGAGCTGATTGTTGAGGTGGTTAAACGACTTCCTCAGTTCAAGTCAGTAAGCTTCAGTGATGTTATCGAGGCAGTGAACCGAGTCGCAGAACACGGTCTAATACCCGGCATACGAACGCTAAAAGGAGGCGTGAAGGTCGTGGAGCTTCGTCCCCTTGAGCTTCGTCGAGACCAATCTGACGTAATTAACATGGCGGCCTTGAAGGGGTACGTTTCGATTGAAGAGGTCATGATGACCCTGAAGTGGTCAGAAGATCATGCTCGTCAGGTTCTTACTAGTCTAGTGGATGCTGGCATGGCTGTTGCCGATATCAGATTCAGCACGGGTGGACGGTACTACTTCCCGGGTTTGAGATCAAGAGATGATCCAGAGAGCGGAGGCACTTCCGAAGCCTGAATCGATTAGACTTTAACAACAATGGCTCCAGCTTTCTTATCAACCCACTCGGCAAATCCTCTCTCAACAAGTAGAGCCATTATCCTGTGTATGTCCTCTTCAGGAAGTTTCGAGAAATCCTGCTCTGCTTTTTGGATGACCAGTGACTTCACATCGAGACGAAGTATGCCTGAGTCCAGAGCCCATCTGTAGACCAAATCCGCCCACTCCCCCAGTGGCCTCCAGTACACTCTGAGTTGTTCACTATTCCGACCAAGCCATGCAGCAACGTCTTTCCTAACTAGCGAGTCTCCGATTGATCTAAAGGCTTTGACTTTCCCAAGTATGTCTTTGAATGGGGGTTTAGAAATGAATGCTGAAACAGAGAGAACATGAATCTTCTCAAACTCTGTCCATTCAAGCAGGAAGTCGCCCCATTCTTCAGCCCAGAGAACCAGGTCCTGCGACCTCGTGGGAATGTTATACATCCACTCAGCTTCTCCAATGTTCCCCCATCGCGGCACGATTTCGGTTACGGCGGCCGCTTCATTGTCCATTATTTGCTCTGGTTCAACGACAGCAGTATCGATAGTGTCAGTTGCATTGGACCCCTCATCCACTTCAACAACAATATCTGGCATATGTGCGGAATCATCACTATCAGTAGTCTGCTCTATGACCGTCGAGGGCTCGGCCGCATCTTTGACAGGTTTTTCTGTCTCTTTCTTCTCTCGTTGTCGCTCTTTGACACCCAAGCCCTACGAACCCTCCGCCCAGTCAATGTACTTCTTGATATCTTCTGGGGATGTCGCTGGCCTGATATTCTCAATGGCTCCGAGAAAGTCCTCTCTTGAAACAGGGCGAAGGTTCAGTATCTCTGCTTCCTCTTCCATCCTCCCTGTCTTTTGAAGGTCCCTTATGGGCTCCATTGCCGCCTCTCTACAGACCACGCCGATGTCCCTTCCACTGTATCCCTCACTAAGACTCGCAAGCTCCTTGAAGTCCACTTCTGATGCTATCTCTACATCTTCGATATGGATCTTGAAAATCTCTTTCCGTGCTCTCTTATCTGGTAGTGGCACATGGATTCGCTTCTCGAAACGGGACCTCAAAGCAAAGTCCAACTCCCACGGGAGATTGGTCGCGCCAATCAGTGTAATTCTCTCATTCTGGTCGCTTGCGAGCCCCTGCAACTCTGTTAACAACTGAGTCTTTAGCCGCCTTTCGCCTCCAACATCATCCCCGGATCTTGAAACACCAATCGAGTCCAGCTCGTCCATGAAAATTATTGCTGGTTGGTTCTTTCTTGCCATCTCGAAAAGGCTCATGACTAGACGTTCAGATTCGCCAAGCCATTTGCTCACTATATTGGCGGCTGACACGTTGAAGAATGTGGCGTTGACTTCAGCTGCAACTGCTTTCGCTATCAATGTCTTCCCACATCCCGCTGGACCATACAATAGGATGCCTCTCCATGGCTGCCTTGCTTTTCCCTTGAATAACTCAGGATGTTTCATCGGTGCCAGTATCGCGTCATAGATGGCTTGTTTTGCATCCTCAAGACCAGCGACCTCGGACAGATTGACGTTGGGGCGCTCTGTGACAATTGTATCCGCAATCATCTCCTGGAGTCTCTTGGTATCTTCGTCTGGCTCGGGAGTGGCATCAGGTCGCTTACTAACAGTCGATTCAGCGATTGCTCCGATATCGCTCTTTGGGGGAGTCTGCAGACCATCAACTGGTCCACGTGCCTTCTTCTTGATTCCCGAGAGGTATCGAACTCTGTCAACGCACTCCTGGGCTCGTTTGAAGTAATGCTTTCGAACAGAAGGGAGAGACGTAGACTTTGAGAGTTTGATGAGAATCTTGCTGGCTCGCAGATAGTACTGACATGCCTCTTTCTTCATCCCTCTATTGTCCAAGTCTATCGCTTTATCGAGCAGATTCTTGAGCCCAATATCTAGCCTGTCGCTACCTGATCCTGACATGCGAAATCAAGTGTGAGATGTGCTGTAAGCTATTAAGAATGTCTGTGTTTTATTTTCGCTGTTGACCAACTGAGAATCAACCATTCCCCCGAGAAACATCTCTTCGGTTCAGCGCCAAAGCCGGGCTACGAAAGTTTAAACGCAGATTTGCATCTCCGTTTGTTGGGTCACAACCTGCGGACATGGTGAGGCACTTGGGTACGATAAGAAAGGCTTTCTCTTGGGGTCGGAAGAAACCTGACATTGGAGAAGTCAAGAGCCAACTGCGAATAATAGCGAAACAGCTCGAACGACAGAGGAACAAGCTCGAGAAGGAGGAGCGGGGAACCAGGAGCAGGGCTGTGCGTGCACGTAAGGCCGGTCAGGTGGACGCATATCGAACCTATGCGACTGAGATGATCAGGTTTCGTAGGTATGCGCTTTCTGTTGATAGGTCGCGGCTCAACATTCTCAAAATTCTTGCTCATGTCAACCGTGCACAGACAGCTGCCAAGACGAATCGCGCCATGGATGAGGTCGCCAAGATCCTTGGGTTGCTAGGAAATGCAACCGATGCCACGAAAGTAGTCGCGAATGTCGATGAGATAGCTCAGCGCTTAGAGGAATTCGAAATCGAGAGTGGTATCGCTGATGATGCATTTCATGCTACGATGCCGGAGATTACATCGGATGATTTGGCTTCTGCTATGCAGGAGATAGACAAGGAGGCAGGGTTAGCAGAAGCCTCGACTGCCACTAGACCTGCCAGTCAAACAGATGAACTTGAAGAAGCTATCAGGTCTCTGGAGAGCGAGCTGGACATTTAGCTTACCTGTAGTAGCCCGCATCTCTTGAAGACTGTCTTTCGATTTCCTTTCTTGTGTAGTATGAATCACGCATCAGTTCCTTGTACCGTCTGATGAAATCCTCTGGAACAAGTTTTCCTCCCCTGAAGAGATGAACAGTATCACGTAATGCATTGTCCAAAGAAGATGCGTTTCTTCTGAGGGTTTCAATCTCTGCCGCCATCTCG
This sequence comes from Candidatus Thorarchaeota archaeon, assembly GCA_030612365.1. Lineage (GTDB taxonomy): Archaea > Asgardarchaeota > Thorarchaeia > Thorarchaeales > Thorarchaeaceae > WTCK01. The sequence goes on along the minus strand of JAUWOA010000003.1, from coordinate 10,510 downwards.
CCTCTTGCACCTGGATACTGCTGATATGCACGTCTATCAATTGTCCTTTCCTGGTAGTCCTTGAATTGAGCCCCTTGACGGTAGCTTCCGTAGTCGCGGTGGGCATACCTCGGTTGAGGACTTGATGGCTCAGCATAGTGCGCTCCAGCCGGTGTCTGTGGGTATGTCATGCAGGATCTCGGTCTATTCCTTCCCGTATTCAACGAATAGATCAAGTCTTCAATCCTGAGTCTGACGTCGCTTACGTTGACATTTACCTGCTCCAGTTTCCGTACCTTCTGCAGGTCTGTCTGCATATACCTGTCAAACTTCTTGGCAATCTCGACGTAATCCGGTAGTACTTTCTTCGTCTGCTCACTGCAGGAAACTTTCACTTCGCCTTGTTTCATCTTCAGGACCATTCTCTTCCTGAATCTACCATCCTCCTCGATAGAGGTCAGGTAGAGAAGCGGGAAGTCAAAGATAATCTCAGTCTTTTTGCGAACAACACCTGTCTGCCCAATGAAGACGAGTCTCCTGTTCGTGATGAAGAGAGTGCCAGTTGCCTTGTCATGCTTGAGGAAATCGCTTCCTGTGACTTTGACTTTGGGTAGCGCACATACAGGCAGTTCGTTGATTGAGAGTTCCGTTTGCTTGTAGAAACCGGAGAACTGTGACCGGTAATAGTTCAATCCATCTAGTTGCTTTGTAACGTCCTTCAAGATAAGATCGGCTTCACTCAATGCTTCGTCCACAGAGTGCCTGTACTGGTTGACCAGATGCGTGACCCTGTTTGTAACACCTTCAATGAACGGAAACTGGGAGGCGGACCAGGAGGCAGTGTTCATCAAACCCTTTGTTTCAGCTGCAATTTGTCTGGCCAACATATCCGCTTGGTTTCCTATCCGGTTCTTGATTGCAGGTAGCTCTTCCTGTGTGCTCTGGATTTTGTCATCCAGCCACCTATAGTGCAAGAAGTTAGCCATTCTCAAGGAAACGAGCAGGCGCTTTGCTCCAATCAATCTGTTATTGAATTCTCTCAGTTTTGTGTGGCCATACAGCAAGCTGTTGATTGCCTGCCTGAGTTCTTGTGCAATGCTCCTTTGCTTCACATCTACCAAGATGGTGCGGGTCGAGTGACACTCGGGACATATCTCCTCCATTCGCCTACCTACACTCAAATTCTTAGACCCACAGTCACTGCATTCCTCAAACCTTTGCCCGGGCAACGGAGTGCCCAATATACTATGGCAATCTTTGCATACGTATGAAGATGTAGACTTGGTTTCAAGACAATTCAAGCAGAGCACTGCTCCACAATCTTCACACAGGTGAGTGGCACCTTTGCTTTTGCACGCTCTGCATATACGGTTTGAGGATTCCTCAGTCAACTGGGCACCTCCGGTCCATGGCCCATCTCCCTTGTCCACGCGGACCAAAAAGACTCGTGTATTATCCCCAAAACACCCGCAACAGTTGCAGGAAGATTGATGCTCCTGAACATATTTACCCCCATTCGACTGTAGGTCCACAGTCATTCATGATTCGGCGTGAGAGCGCCTCGAATAGTACAAACTCCGTATCAGAAACTAGTTAAACCGCAATACCGCGCCTGAGCAAATGCTCCGGAGCGATTACTATGGAAGATGCGGCCAAAGCTGCCATTGAAGCAGTGCTCAAGGTTGGCGCCAAGTTTGCTGACGTTCGAATCGAGAATACCACCACTACAGTTATTGAGCTGAGCGATGGTGTTACAAAGCGTTCGCTCGCCTCGAGGCTAAAGGGCGCTGGAATTAGGGCATTCATTGATGGTGCTTGGGCTTTTGGACAGGCAACTGATCTGACACCCAAAGGCATGCGCGAAACCGGGGAATCTGTTGCGCGCTTGGCGCTAGCAACCCGTGGTAGGGTAGCGAAGCGATTCGAGATTGATGGGCCATCTTTCCAGGACAAGGTCAGACTGAAGGTCAAGAAGCCATTTCAGGATGTAACATTTGAGGAGAAGATTGCTTTCGCAAAGATGATTGACGACCAAGCACGTGACTTTGACGACAGGATTCACAACACTCGAACTATCTATGGGGATCTATGCACCGAGCTTTACATTGCGAACTCACTTGGCACGAGCGTCCACCTAGAGAATTCGTTGCCAATTGTTATTTCGATCACAACAGCGAAAGATGGTACTAATCGACAACGTGGCTACAAGTCAATGGGTACAAGAGGGGGATTCGAAGATTTGGAAACGGAGCGGTCCCAACACATTGGCGAGGAGTCCGCAAAGCTTGCCGTAGACCTTCTATCTTCAGTCGCCGCCGCGGGGGGCACCTATAATGTAGTCCTAGATCCTGTTCTCAATGGCGTGATGATTCATGAGGCCTTTGGTCATGCATCTGAGGCAGACAACTGGCCCGCACACACGACTATTCTTGAGGATAAAGTGGGTAAGATGGTGGGCCCTGAGCACCTGAACTTGACAGACGATCCAACGTTGCCAGGTATGCGGGGGTCCTTTGAATACGATTGGGAAGGCACCAAGACAAGAAAAAGGAACTTGGTGAAAGATGGAATCCTGACAGAGTTGATGCATAGTTTGGAAACCGCTGTTCTTCTTGACATGGAACCAAATGGGTCCGCTCGAGCTCAATCATTCACGCATTCTCCCCTTCCTCGTATGAGCAACACCTTCATGGAGCCTGGTGACTGGGACGTCGATGAACTAATCTCAGACACAAATGGAGGACTTTTGTTATGCGGTTATAACTACGGCTACACGGTACCTTCTAAAGGTCAGTTTATGTTCCAAGCCAACTATGGATACATGATAGAAAACGGTGAGCTCACAAAGCTTGTCCGCGATGTATCAATGGCTGGCCAGATTCTTGAAGTGCTATCAAAGATAGATGCCATCGGCAAGGATTTTTCAATGGAATCTGGCACGTGCGCAAAATCAGGACAGTCCGTGCCAGAAATGGCTGGTGGGCCTCATGCTCGGATTAGAGAAATTCCTGTGGGAGGTGCATAAGTTGGACCAGCGGCTTCTTGAGATTGGGGAGATGGTCGTTAGGAGGGCAGAAGAACTTGGCGCAAGTCAGGCGGAAGCCTATGTAGCAACGTCACGATCATTCACAATCGATGTTGAGAATAATGCAATCAAGAGTGCATCCGAGAAGAGGGACGCAGGATGTGGTGTCCGTTCAGTGGTCAAGACGGGCAGGGTTGGCTTCGCATATGTCACCACGCTTCAAGATGAGGATTTGTTTGAGGCGGCCGCAAAGTCCGTTAAACTCGCAAAGGTATCGGTGCCTGACCCAGACTTCGTTACATTACCATCCTACAGCGGAATCTATCCCACAGTGAAGGGACTCTTCGACCCGGCAATCCAGAAACTCTCGTCTGAAGAAGCTGCAGAGCTGATTATGCGGACTGTCGATGCCACAAATGAAGCAGTTGATGCAAGGCAAACTGCCGTGGAAGCACAGCTGAGTGCGGCAGCCGGGATCAAAGCAATAGTCAACTCCCTTGGCATCTCCGGTTCCGTGGAAACCGCAGCCATATTCATCAACAGCTCTCCCACAATCAAGGACGATAATGACCAGACTTCAAGCTACGAGTTTCAGGTATCTAGAAACCTCAAAAGCATAGATCCTGAATGGGTTGGTTCCACTGCAGGACGCAGTGCAGTAAACAATCTCGGCGGTCGAACAATTGAGGGTGGTGATATGCCCATCATTCTCACACCTCTCGCGGTGAGCACTGTCATTGGAGGCGGTTTTGGAGGTGCCATCAATGCTGAGGAGATTCAATACGGGCGCTCGTACATAGCAGACGCACTGGGCGAGTTGATTGCTTCAGAATCACTCAGTATCATGGATGACTCTCATATAGTTGGTGGGATTGGCTCTCGATCTTTTGATGCTGAAGGGGTTCCAACAAAGCGTATGCAGATTCTGCACGGTGGGGTATTGAAGAACATCCTGCATAACTCCTATACCGCCAACAAGGACCAGGTGGAGAACACTGGAAACGCAAGTCGACCCTCCTACTCCGGACTCCCTTCAATCTCGCCTTCCAACCTTGTCATAGCGCCTGGAAAAGGAACCCTTGATGACCTAGTTTCCGAAATTAAGAAAGGCATCCTGCTTAGATATACTGGAGACCGTCCAAACATGACGACGGGCGATTTGAGCGCCATGGTAATGGAAGGCCATTACATTGAGGACGGAGCGATTGAACATTCGGTGAAGAACACTCTCGTGGGCATCAACATGCGTGACCTGCTTCAGAGGGTTCATCGAATTGGGGCTGACATTAGGGTGACGTCAACTGTTGTGACGCCCTCGATTGTGGTCGAATCTGCCAAGGTTACATCTGGATAGTCTACATTCTCTCGACAACTGGAATGCCCAAAACTCGTAGACAATTGCCCATTGTTATCCTGAATGCAATCACTAGCTCCAGGCGTGCCGCTCTAGTCGCTGCCTCAGCTTTCAATACTGGACAGGAATCGTAGAACTTACTAAACAATGTAGCCAACTCGTAGCAATATCCTGCGATTTTATTGGAGCTGAAGCTGGTTCCCCACACATCCTTCTTCAGTCCTCTCACTACTTCGAGAATCTCCTCAGGGAACTTCGCTATTGCCTTCACCAGCGCGAACTCAGCTTCCGATGATAACAATGTCAACTCCGCCGTTCCAGCAGGTTTCGTCCTAGCCTTTTCGAGAATCCTCTGTGCTCTTGCGAATGAATACTGAAGATAGGGAGCAGCATCCCCGTTGAAGTCTAGCGCCTCTTCCCATCTGAATGTAATTTTCCTGTCGGGTGACGCCTTCAGCATGAAGTATCTGACTGCACCAGTGCCCACCTTTGCACCTACAGTTTCCTTGAACTCGTCGCTTTCATCAGGATTGCGTTTCGCCACCTCTTCCTTTGCGAGTTCAGTTGCCTTATCCAAGACGTCATCCGTCGAGTACCCGATCCAGGTCCCCTTTCTCCCAGAGAAGTCTGCGTCCTCTAGACCCACGAATTCGTAGGCAACATGGTGGGAGTTAAGGCTCTGCTTGCGGTGTCCGAGTAAATCCAGTATGGTGTAGATTAACCTCTGCGGGTGTGCTTGAGCAGATGCAATCACATTGTAGACAACATCGAATCTCCCTAGGTTGCGGTCCGCCCCATCCAAAGCTGTCCTATACACATCCTCACCGTTCGCCTGCTCCTCGAACACGCCATAATGAAATGTGTCCTTGATGATACCAAATTTCCACATCTGGAATGCGACGTCCGCTCCAGTGTATGTCCGTGTTCCATCTGACCTGAACAGGACCTTGTGTGGGTCCTTCATATCCTTGAACTCCTCAATTGCGGCCAGGTCCGCAACGATGCAGCCCTTCTTCTCTCCCTCCGTCAGTGTCAGGATGTTCTCTGTTTGCAACATTAAATCCTTGGCAGTTTGCAGGAGCCCACTGTGTGCAATCGAGCTCTCCCAGACCTGATAGTTCTTGTAGATGCCCAGACGATATGCTGTCTGGCACTGTGCCTTGAGACACAGGGTGACCATCTCAGCACTCCGCTTGGCCTCTTCTGAGCTCAGATCTTCCAGTCTACGGGTGATTTCTCGAATCTTGTTTTCCACGTCACTGTCATTCTCTGCGATTTTCTGAACTTCAACATAGAGGTGGCCCAAGAAGTGGTCCATCTTCTCATCAACCTCTGCCAGATCCACATCATCATGCATAATCTTCCATGTGAGCTGGGCAATCTGCAGCCCAAGATCGTTGATGTAGTCGATTCTCACAACTTCGCAACCCACTGCCTCAAGGATGTTTGCGAGAGTATCGCCCAGTATTGCATTGCGTGCATGACCTATGTGCCAAGGCTTAGAGGGATTCACTGCCGGGGATTCAATGAGTGCCCGAGTGCCCTTGAACTCCTCAGTCATGCCGTATCTATAATCAAGTTTGGCTATTGCGCTCACAACGAGCCTTGCGAATTCTCCGCTGTCAAAGAAGAAATTGATGTAGGGCCCTTTCGTTTGCACCCGATCCAGCATGGGTTCTTTCTTCACCTCTTTCTCAAGGCTTTGGGCAATCTCGGTAGCTATGACAGCAGGACTCTTCTTCAGTTTCTTTGCCAGCAGGAATGACACTGTGCTGGCAATGTCACCAAGGTCCGGATCTGGAGGAATCTCAATGTATTTTCGAACTGTTTCAGAGTCGATTGAAGCCGCTTTGACCAATAATTGGATAACCAGATCCGTTGTGACATTCCAAGGGTTGTTGGTCTGCGGAGTTGGACTCACTTTATGTATCGCCTCTTGATGTATAGGGCAGACCTATGTTTCTTCATAAAGTAAACGCTACTCGTGCCTGTGATTATTGAGCTACTTGGGGTTTCCGTATGTCCGCTCATGTTGATTCCGGGGTTGCTTTTTGGTCGATTACATCCATGCATTGGTTGGAAGATTATGGTTTCATACAAACACAAAGACAAAATAACAATCAATAAACAACTATATATTTGAGTAATCGGTAAACAGACTTATATTCATTTTCATCTCGGCATAGATGCTCGTTCTCAATGAGAACGATTCACTAGTCCCGCGTCCCAACTAGCGTTCCTCCATGCGCCGTGGAAGAACATACCACATGGGTATCACCGATAGCTCTAATGGCGACTTCCACTTGAATGGTGGTTGTCGCAGGGAGATGATTCGACTGGCCAGTAAACAGCAGAAGACTAGGAAATCTCGTGAGCATAACATTAGTACGGCCAACAAAATTTGTACCTCCTGCAGTTCTGATAGAATCTATATTGACAAAGCTCGTGGTGAAATCATCTGTTCCAGCTGCGGACTCGTTCTTTCTGATCGTTCGATTGACACAGGACCTGAGTGGCGCGCATTCACTGCTGATGAACAAAACAGTCGTCAGCGCGTGGGTGGCCCAACTGATTGGAGTAAGTTCGATCAGGGTCTTACGACCATAATCGGTCGTCAGAATGTTGACGCATCCGGACGGAAACTGACTTCAACGCGTAGAGCGCAGATTCACAGGCTGCGCAAGTGGCAAATCCGTACTAAGGTTCACTCCTCCGACAAACGAAATCTTGCGGTTGCAATGACGGAACTCCATCGGATAAGCTCTCAGCTGAGTATCCCCTACTCAATTCGAGAGACCGCCGCTGTACTTTACAGAAAAGCTCTGCGGAAGCGATTGACCCGAGGTCGTACAATCCTCGGAATGATTGCAGCCTCACTTTATCTGGCTTGCAGAATCCATACGGTCCCGAGACCCTTGGAGGAAGTATGCGATCAGATACACATCACTCGCAAGGAGCTAAGTCTGTGCGTACGCCTTATCCTGCGATACCTTAACCTCAAGGTGCCATTCAGTAAACCAGCTGAGTTCGTCCATAGGTTTGGCACTGAGCTCAATCTTCCTGGTGCAGCCAAGAAGAAGGCGATTGACATCCTTGAACAGGCTCGCGAACAGAGGCTCACAATTGGTAAGGACCCGAAAGGGATGGCTGCTGCTGCGATCTATGTTGCAAGCATCCTCACAGGTTCGCGTCGTACACAATTGGAGATTGCTCGTACTGCACGAGTCACTGAAGTTACCGTAAGGAATCGCTACAAAGAAATGGTTGAGAAATTAGGAATCTCAACTTCGTAACAACTCTATATCAAGAGGGACTCGGCTTAACCGTCGAATCCCCCTCCCCTCTCTTTTACGAGTCACCTGCTACTAGTATCGCATATAGGCTTATTTTGCCCGATTTCGATTCAAATATGGAGACAGAAGTAGTCATGTCTGGTCGGCGCGCTATTCAGGGAATCTGGCTAATAGAGCGTGGGTCAGGTCGAAATTTGATTGCCAAAGCCTACACAAACATCGACATAGATATGGACCTGATTGCGCCTTTCCTATCTGCTACCCATACCTTCATCGATCGTGCGTCGTCCGAGGAGCTGCAGACTATTGATACAGAGTCTAACCGCTATGTGTGGGTGGCGAATGAGTTCCTTCTCTTTGTGATGGTGGTTTCCAAGGGGGCGCGACTCGGGCACATGCGATTTATCCTTGAGTATGCCTTGGCAGAGTTTATGCGAAACGAGGTGCCGAAGAACTCTGACGTGAGCACAATGTTGAAGCGCTGGCACGGCACCACAAGCGCATTCAAACACTTTGAGGAATACGTGGAAGAACTGGTTTCCCAATACGAGTCGACCGATGAGTCTCTCACTGCCGGCAAAGCGATGGACTGCCTTGCTGTGTATAGTCATCTGTTTCGTGCCATCTTACGAGTGAAGACTCCAAAAAAGATTCGCACCAAGCTAACAAAGAAGATTCGCGAATTAGCCCAGCCAGTGCTTGAACTGGACCCTATCCTCTCTGAAATCCAGATTGATGATAGCGGTGTAGAGATATTGCATTTGGACGTTTCAAAGATCAATTATCGCGTGCTTCGCCAGGGTCTGGAGATGATGCTGCAGGTCGTGGCAGACGCCACAAGTAGGACTGTCACCCAGACTGCCTTTAGAAAAATGATATTCGACCATGCTATGCCATATGTCAAGAGGGACATCGAGCGTCTGCAGCTGTACTGCATACTAGATGATGTTGTTCGCTATCTCTTCTAGCGTTTGCCAAGCATGATGATCGTTCGCTCAACTGCTTGTCCCATCTTCCTTTCAGGCAGAGTACGACGCTCGGGACGAATCACTAGCTGCTTATCCGTTGACTGAGTTCTGATTGATTTTCGAGGAAGGAACTTGATAAGCTCGAAGTCTGTCCCCTTGATTATCTGATCGAACTCGATGCTGACTTGTCCCTTTGTTGTGTTAATTACGGGGAGTGTCATGGCTATCCTTCCGTCCGGTCCAAGACATGGTTCCATACCTTTCAAGGAGTCACGGTACAATTTCGTTAGCTCCAAGATGCTCTCTTCAGCGTCTTTTCGCTCAGGTCGCTTGGTATAGACCGGGCCTAAGATGGGCTCAAATGCGATTGCATCCACCTGTTTGCCAATAACTTCCATGGCCCGGCGAGCATCGCCCTTCATAATTCGGAAATCGAGTTTCTCTCCTAAATCCGAACTTAGCCATCTCAGGTTTAGCCTAGCACCTTGTACGGCGTCGCCATCAATGTCTATCCCAATGCATTTCATACCTAGGATTGCAGCTTCCATCAACAGAGTCCCCGAGCCGCAGAATGGATCCAAGATGGTGTCACCTGGTTTCGCGCCTGAGAGCGTTATTAGGGTCCTACTGAGCTTTGGGCTCGTGCTGGTCTTGGGGGATATATGCGGCCTCGATTCATCCCGATATTGCTGAAGGCGTGAGTCGTACACCACCACAGTCTTTCCAATGTACAGATTTCCTTCAGTAATCACTGCGAGTACCTCTGCATTCGGGGGGCGCAACAGGTTGTATCGAGCGATTGTCTGGGGCCACAGTGCTGTATTAGGGCGCTCTTTTTTCCTGGTATCAGGTCCTTCATAGATGTAGTAGGCAGCTCTTCTTGCACCGCGAGCCAGAAGCCTCCTCTTAGCCCACTCATCCAATCCAAGAGTCAAACGCTTGAGACTCACAGTTGATTCAACGTTCATCATTGGGTATGTGCTGACTCCAAAATTGATTTTCTTCCCCTTGGGAGATGGCCATACGCGATCTATCCAAGGACACTGCATTAGTTCGGTCCTGTACTTCTTTACCGGCCGCCCCTGCTTTGGAAACGCCCTCTCTGCGACTGACCGATCGTACTTGATGATTACGCGACCGATTTTGAAACAGCCTCCAAGCGCCTCCTGAATCTCCACAACTTGAGAATCACTCAAGCGCTCATCAATCTCAACAATGGCTGCATTCCTGGAGTGGTCATTGACATGCGCAGTCAGATTCTGGTCCCTCAGGCAGACAATCATCTCTGCAATGCTCAAGAGCCAGTTCTTTCCCAGGATGAAAATGTATTCAGTCATGCTTTGTGTTTCTCCAGCTCTTCCAGTAGGAACTTAGCATATAGTGCTCCCTTCAATGGGGTTGGCGTTTCCGAGATGAATGTTGGCTTGTAACCCACATCTTTGGTTATCTCGATCAGGGGCAATATATCTGGCCCCCATTTCTCCCCGAGCGGCCTGTGGGCTTTCTCTCCTGCTTGCGTGAAGATTATGCCACTGATGTGGAAATGCATGTTATTAACGAATTGAGACCCAAGAGCCTCCTCAAACGCGCCAAGAATCTCCAGATAGCTCTGTTTATCGTTGCACTTGCCCTGTGTGCGCGCATACATATGCGCCCAGTCAATCGTTGGAATCAAGCCGTCCGATTCTGCACAGAGTTTGGCAATCTCTTCTACTGACCCATACGCGTTTATCTTGCCCGCAATCTCGGGAGCCAAGTATGCTCCTTCGCCGAGATGCCCTGCTTTCTCCCAGACCTCCTGAAGCGCACTTCTAACGACCTTATGTGCCTCTTCAGGAATGAGCCCTCCGTATGTCCCGACATGGAATACAATCCGTTTCACGCCCATTAG
>JAUWOA010000070.1 GCA_030612365.1 Candidatus Thorarchaeota archaeon | reverse complement strand
GTCGGTCGTAGAGGATCAGGAAGCAGTTTCTGCAATGATTCCTCAGTTGCATTGAACAGTGCAAGGAAAAGTTTTGCATCAATATAATGCAACGGGGGTTTCGGATAGAATGGACTTGTCAAGGGTGTGCTGAAATTATCTCCCATTGAATACACCAATCCCTCTTGATGAATGGCAGGTATTGAACCTACCGAGATGAGTCGTAGGATAGGTTGACCTAACACAAGTTAGAGATTCAGTTTCTTAAATATGAATGGCCAGATGAATGTCCCCAGCAAGAGGACGAATCCATACCTCACAGTTCTAAGCCAGATGTCTTCGGATGGCAGAAATGATCTAAGATCGAGCATAGCGCCAAGCATGAGAACCAGACCAACGATAACTCTCACAACTAGTCGCCATTTCTGTCCGTTATGTGGCTCGACGCTGAATTTAACGAACTTCTTCTCAAGCAGAATGCCTAAAGTCAGACCCATTATGAGCCCCCCTGTCAATCCGAAGTTATCATCAGGAGGTTGAGGGAGGAGGTACGCGCAGATAACCAGTCCCACAAACCCAACTAGGAACAGTACGATGTAGGGCGCCTCTTCTCTGTATTTCGATAAGTACTGCTCTACGGACGGCCATGCGAAGATGTACCCGAGCAAGATGACAATGCCCACTCCCCATCCAAGAATAATGTCCTCCAAGTAGTGAACGCCTAGGTAGACTCTCGAAACACCAATCAGAATCGAAAGAAGCGCAACCGCCAGCATCAACCACCACCTTCTTGCCTTGGCTGCAATCCCTCCATAGAACGCCGTTGAATTCTGGGCATGTCCACTTGGTGTGCTGAAGTTAGGTGCATCGACTTCAGGCAACCTGTAGCTCAGAGGCGGCCTTGGATTGGCAATTGCTACCTTGAGCCAGTAGTTGGCAAGAACGCTTGCCATTAGCAGGAAGCCAACTTGCATTGATTCTTTCTTCTTGTATGCCCAGTACCCAGTAAAAATGAGCACCACAAAGATTGTTTCAGCACCAAATTCGGTGAGTATCCTAAAGAACGATTCTGCCCAAGGCAGGGCGTCGCGAAGCACGTTAGTTATCTCTGGGTCAAAGAACATCCACAGACATCTCCTCTGATACGAAACCGTTGAAATGGTACTGGGTCATCGTGGGTGAAAAACCTGTTTATTCTTAGGATAAGTCGCTCAATCCAAGCGCCGCAATCTTGCTCTTACTTGGCTTTCCAGTCTTCCGGCTCCATTTACGATACTTGTACCAAGTATCAAGCTGGGCCTCAACGTCAGGGACATGCCTTTCTGAGGGTCCATCAAGTGGCTTGAGCAGCAATTTGGGTAAGCCCTCATTCCTATTGTCATAGCCAAGCTTTAGGTTCATCAGCCGCTGTAGAGTGAATATTCTCTCTCCTGCTTTGACAAGCTCCTCCAGGGTGAAGTCCCATCCAGTCACCAGCCTCATCATCTCTGCGAGTTCGTCTGCCTTGATCGGGTAAAAGTGGCAAGTTAAGGCAGAATTCGTGACGCATCTGAAATCTTGGACCTTTGCGGCCAAGACAGCTTCGTTGTCAAACCTGTCCACACTCTCGACGCCGAGTCCTTCGTCGGTTACACCCATCTGATAGTTATACATGTCACAGGTCATGTGGCATGCTCCTCTAGGTGATGTAGCATAAGCTATAGCCATGCCTGAAAACCCACGCGGATCATGCATCGGAGTTTCAAGCCCGTTCACCTGTACTGCAAGTTCTCCCACGCCGAATTTCTCGGCGAACGCAAGACTCCCTTCAGCCATCAGGTTTCCAATCCCCTCCCGATTCGCAATCTTCTCAATGAGCTTGACGGCTGAATCAACCTCTCCCCATTTTGGGTTGATGCCATCTAGATCCTTCTTGGTTATCTTTCCCTCCGAAATCAAATAGTACGCCAGTGCGATTGTGTTCCCGCCAGATATCGTGTCGATTCCAAAGAGATCAAGCTGCTTATTCGCAAATGACAGTGCTTCAGCATCATTGTTCAGAATCAGAGTGCCCATTGTCCCGGTAACTTCCAGTTCAGGGCCTGCAAATCGACCAGTGGCATACTTACCCTTGTCTATCTGTATCACTCGGCCGCAACCGATTGGACACCTGAAGCACGCGGTCTTCCCAACTAGAATGGTTTCCTTGACTGTGGTGCCGCTTAAGTTGTACGAGTCAAAATCCGAAACGCCGTAGTAACCCGCAGGCAGTGACCCGTACATCATGCTGGCCATATCGACGTAACCTGCTGTTCCTAGTTCCGAGTACATCCTGAATGTGGCATCCTCTGTCTTGTCCGCCGTGAGCTCAGCAGATTTTTTCCGTATTTTATCAGGTTCGCCCACTGGGACGTTCCTGTCTGAACCATGAACAACAAGTGCCTTCAGGTTCTTTGAGCCCATCACAGCTCCCATGCCTGTTCGGCCAGCTGCGCGGAAATGGTCAATCAAGATGGACGCGTACTTGACTAAGTTCTCTCCAGCCAATCCAATCCGAGCCACACCTGCTTTCTTGAAACCGGTTTCTTTCTTGAGTATCTCCCACGTTTGCTCTGTGTCCTTTCCCCAGAGCTGGGATGCATCTCGGATTTCTACATTGTCGTCCTTGACCAGCAGATAGACTGGCTTCTCGGCTTTCCCCACGAACATAATCCCGTCGTAGCCTGCGAACTTGATGTCTGCACCCAAATGCCCTCCGAAGGTGCTGTAGCCCCACCGCCCTGTTTGCGGGGACTTTGCGCACACGGTGGCCTTGCTTCCTGTAGGAACCATTGTGCCGCAGAATGGGCCTGTTAAGAACAGCAGTGGGTTCTCAGGTCCTAGTGGGTCCGTGCTTTCGTCTATCAGGTCAAAGAGCAGTCTGCAACCTAATCCCATGCCGCCTATGTATTTTCGTGCCATTTCCAGGTCTAGCTTCAATTCTGAAGTCACGCCTGTGCTCAGATCTACTCTGAGGATTTTCCCTCGGTATCCGTACATTATTCCCTCTCCTAGAAGTCGATAGGCTTGCCTGTCCACATGTAGTTGTAGATCTTTTCAATCGTTTCGCTACCCACGTCGCGGGGGTTCATGGTTATGCTGGAGTCCATCATCGTGAACTTAACCAGTTTCTCCATTCCATCTTTAAGCTGCTTCTTCTTGATACCGGCCATCTTGAAGCTCTGAGGAGCTCCGATTTCAGTCATCAAATCCCGTATCTTCTGTGCAAACGCCATTGAAGATTTCACATGATTCTTAATTTTGATACCCACAAGCGCCGCCAATTCGGAGTAATACATCGCAGCTTCAGGACTAGCAGTGCAATTGTATTCAATCGTGTACGGCAAAGCCATGCCAACGGCCATTCCGTGCTGCATCCGATGAACAGAGCCCATGCAGTGTCCAAGAGAGTGAGCGAGGGCGACCTGAGAGTTGCTGAATGACATGCCCCCTAGATTGGCTGCAATGAGCATCTTCTCACGAGCTTTCAGGTCCTCGAGGTTCTTGACTGATTTCGGGAGCCATTCAAAGACCAACTTGACTGCTTTCATGCTGCAGGCATCTGAGAAGTCGTTCTTCCAGAAGGACACATACCCCTCAACGGCATGCGTCAGTGCGTCCATTCCTGTGTATGCTGTCAGTGCTTTCGGAAGTCCCTTGACAAACTCAGGCTCCAAGACAGCAATATCGGGCACTAGTTCTCTGTTGTTAGTGGCGAACTTCCGACCAGTTTTGTCCTCTCTGATGACGACTGCTCCCGTTGCGTCTGAGCCTGTACCTGCAGTGGTTGGGATGCAAATCAGTCTGGCCTTGTTCCTAAGTCCGATTGGCTGGAGTGGTGTAACTGCCTCCAACTCGATTTCAGGGTGTTCGTAGAGGATCCATGCTGCTTTGGCAGTGTCCATGACACTTCCTCCGCCAACTGCAATAATCCAATCTGGCCTGAACTCACGCATGGCTTCTGCAGCCGCCTTGGCCACTGAAACTCTCGGGTCTGGCTCTGCACCATCCCAGATGGCGGATTCCCAGCGCTTAGTCGCGAGGATTTTGCAAATTCTCTCAGGATATCCCAGCTTATTCACAACCGGGTCCGTGATGATTATTGCCTTTCGACCTTCAAGTAGGTCGAGCTCATTTATTGCTTCTTCACCAAAGATAACCTTGGGGGTACTGAACCACCAGACCAATGAATACATCTCCTAAACTTTATGCAGCCTAGCAGACTGCATTGCAACATCTACGCGTGAGGTGCCGCTGAACTCCCCTTTAAGGCCGTCGAATCACCTTCCTAACACTTTACCGGGAACAGTTTCAAGCAACACCTTTGCTTCAGTAATGATGTTGTTGATTAGGTCTGCAGTCGTTGGCAGGTCGTGTATCCGCCCCACGACCTCGCCGCCAAACATCAATGCGGTGTCCTCTTTACCATCCATCAGGTCAGTGAATCCCGAGCGCTCAAGGTCGAGAATTGCTTCATTGGACTCCACAGGCTCTCCCAGATAGAACCGAGGCGCATCATCCAGAGTGCGCTCTACAATCTCTTCAGCTCTCTTATTCCTGATAAAACGCATTGGGCCAAACAGTCCACGCCCTGCAAGCGTCTGTCGCTCCTCTCTATTCACAACTGCTTGTTTCCACATTGGCTCAAAGTCACTCTCCTGAGTCGCTATGAACCGGGTTCCCATCTGAATGCCAGCAGCACCCATCATTAAAGCCGCGGCCAGTGATCGCCCATCACAGAATCCTCCCGCTCCGATGACTGGAGTCTTGACAGCTTTCGCTACTGCAGGAACAAGCACCATCGAATGCACAGGATCCCACGATATGTGTGCGCCTCCCTCATGTCCTGATGCGATGATCGCATCCACTCCGGCTTTCTCTGCCTTCTTGGCGTGGTATACTGAAGGCACAACATGGAACCACAACAGCCCATGCTTCTTTATTTCCGCCCATGGAGTTGGATTTCCTGCTGATGTGACTATCACTCGTAGTCGGCGTTCAATGTCCGAGTCTGACTGTATCGACTCTACTGTCTGTCGTACAAACATCTCTGAGGCAATAAGGAACTCAGCGGCGACAGGCACGTTTACTCCGAAGATACCGCCTGATTTCTTGGTTCCGTTTGCGACCGCCTCTATTGACTTCTCGAGAATCGCCATCGGAGGATCTGCATCTGAACCGAAGAGTCGCTTGGCATCAATGGGCGCTGCTTCTGGGAGAAGGGTTGCAGCCATCCCAATGCTGCTAATTACACCAAGGGCGCCAGCGTTTGAAACTGCAATCGCAAGGTCCTCTGTCTTGTATGGACCCATTCCTCCCTGCAGTATCGGGTGCTTGATTCCAAGTAGGTCACACAGTTCGGTATGGATGACGCTCATAGTCCATCGGAATCTATTCCGTCCGATTTAAGTATGCCATACGCCTGCTACTCATCGACGAACTTCGTCGGAACGCTTGCTGCGGTTGACACAAGCTCGGCAGCAGCTTTTGTGTAGCGCATGATCTTGCCCATGTTGTCACCTTTGCCAAGACTGAACTTACGGGACATTAGTCCTTTTATCGGATCTATTTCTCCTGCAAATAGTTTCTTCCAGTTGGCATAAGTTCCTGAATAGGTAAACTCCGCCTTATCGTCATCCTTTGCCATTCTAGCCTCTCTGCAGTCACCATGCCAGAGGTCTATGTAGAGTTTCATAGGCTCTTTGATAATATCCCCGTCAGCGTTGACCTCAAAAATGAAATCGCCTTCCCAATCGCTCGCCGCGTCCTTGTACGCGGCATTTGCATTGAGCAATTCCCAATACTTGGCCACCCACTCTTCAGAGGGGAACAGAAGCTTCTCTTTATTCATCGGAGTATCTCCATTGTCTACTGTCAACTGGTAGTTGAGAATCAAGAGAAAAGCCTTCTGGCTCGTGTGTATCACTCATCAGGGAACCTTGTGGGCACTCTTGTTGCTGTCGCGACAAGCTCTTGAGCGGCACCAATGTATCGCATTACCATCATCATGCTTCCTTTGATCCTGAACTTGCGTGATAATAGTCCCTTAATGGGGCCGATGTCCCGGTTGAGGAGTTTCTTCCAGTTCTTGAGCGTTCCCGAGTATGTATACTGAGCATTTTCTCCGGGTGCAGCAGGATGAACTGCTCTGCACTTACCATGCCATAAATCCGCATACGCTCTAATTGGCTCTGTCACAGTCTTGCCATCTGAATCAACCTGGAAGATGAAATCGCCTTCCCAACCTTTCGCCGCTTCTTCATACTGCGGGTTACTATTGAGGAGGTCCATGTATCTCTTCAGCCAATCCTCGGACAGGAACAGCAGCCTATCCTCGTTCATAGTGATCTCACTGCAATGTCCAAGTCAGCATTAGCTTTTTGGTTTCAAGGCAGATTGCTTCTTTTATAGGGGCACACATAGAGGAAGATTGAGAGCATCTGCAAGCTTGGCTTGCTCCTCGTTTCGCCCAACTCCGTTCAACCTATGTGCGTCGCTACCGAGTGTGAAGCGGCATCCCCGGTCCCTCGCGGTTTCAAGGAACTCAAGGTTGTCCGGTGGGTACCTCGAATTAAGTTCCACCACGATATCATTCTCAGCCAATGCAGCCGCAACGATTTCGCCATCAGCCTGTCTGTATGTGGATAGATAACCATCAAAGTGGCCTAGGATATGCATCACCCCTCGTCTGGATGCCCCAATCACAGCAGACGCCCACCTGGATGAGTCACTGCCCCAATGTACGGAACCTATGACGAGGTCAAACTGTTCATGGCCTCCCGCGACCTGAGAGAAAGTTCCGTCTGGCATGATATCTATCTCTGCGCCATCGAGAACTCTGATCTTCGGGAAGTCCGCTCTAGCTACCTCGATTGCTTCTCTGCGTTCACGGATGAGTCCAATTCCCCCCTGATTGGACCCTATGCACGGCCAAAAGTGGTCACAAATCGCGATAACCTCGCGTCTCAACTGCACTGCGCGTTCAACAATTGCTCCGATTGTCTCCACACCATCTGAGAAGCAAGAATGAATGTGCAGATCTGACTTACGAGGATTCATTGGACTCACAAGGTCCAACTACTTCAGGAGCTTCTCTCCGAGGTTGCGTCCGAAATCCCGGGCTGTTAGCGCTTCAGCCTCATGAAGAGGCCCTTTCATTTCCGTAACTTCAGCTGATAGTCCCTCTGAAACCAAGGTTATGCCAGGCACCTTGTTTCTCACCACAGCTTTCATGCTCTCGATTGCTCTCCCATTATGGGACCCCATGTAGGTTTCAAAGAGGGCTCCAGTCTTCCTTTTCACACCAGCCTTGCCAACCTTCTTTATGAACCCACGAATTCCTCGAGTTGCCCTGTTTATATGTACGGGACAGCCAAATAGAATCGCGTCGTATTTCGTCACTTCAGCTGGATCAAGACCCTTTGGCCTGCTGAGCGTGCAACTAATCTTTCCGGCTTCTTCCATCCCAGCGGCAATCTCCTGAGCCACCTGCTCTGTATTACCGTATTTGCTCTCGTAGATGATAATGGCTGTCTTCAATATCGCACCTGCACTACCTTTGCTCTCTGAAGAATTAAACCTACCTAAATGCACAATGCGATTTCCTTCATTCGCATGTCTTATTACGGTATGTTTGTTGCTTGCTATGGAGGAATTGGCATGTCACGACCCATTGAGGCAACGATTGTCGAGGTTGAGCTACCAGACGAATGGGGGGCGCGGGACGGTCATATCGTTGTAGATTTCGCTACTGGCGAGCGCCTAAGAATGCGATATGGTCCTGATGCAAAAGGAGCCTTACCCAAAGTAGGACAAAAAATAACGTTAAGCTATGGGGACTTTGTGACACTCCAAAGGGCACAACCACACCCGCCCGCACCTCATATCGATCCACAGCCGCAATCCGCCGATTGGACGTGGGATGAGGATCCTTTCGGAAGTTTCGAATCCACCTATAGCAAACCCGGGGGTGTTGTTCTGATTGTTGTCTTCAACATAGTTTTATCCCTGGTCGCGATTCTTCTTGGATATATGGCATTGTACGCTCTTTCTTTGGCACTCATGGGGGCCATCTTCTTTGTCATAGGTGTCTTTCTATTGGTTGTATCATACGGCCTCTATAGGCTGCAATCGTGGGCTCGCATACCCTACATGATTTTCAGCGTGCTTATCTGCTTCACAATCATTGGAGCTTTCATAGGTATTCCCTTCTTCATCTACCTGTACGGCGATGTGAAGAACAGCTTCGAGTGACGCACGTCAGAACATGCGTTCCCCGTAGGCAAGAAGGTCCCTGTTCAGCACCTGATGTTTGGTAAACACAGTTCGATTGGATTCTGCCGAACGTTTGGCGTCCACCAAACTACTTATAAACGAATGCGCTTATGTTTGGTATAAGTCAAACGTTCCGATTTCACGGAACAATCACATGGTGAAACAACAATGTCAAACTCAAAGACTGATTTCAACACGATAACTGACGACATGATGACAAGCCTTAAACTTGCAGGGGATAATTTTCTTACTTTCTTCCTTGCTGGTCTTGGAATGGCAGCCTTAGCTATTCTGATGATAGTAGCAATCACGATACCACTTGCGCTTATGGCTGCTACTGTTGCCTTTTCTATGGGTCCCGCATTCTGGGCTAACTTTGGTCCCGGCATGGCAGGCTTTGCGACAGCCAACCCCTACCTCGTTGTAGGTCTAGTTGCGTTGATTGCATTACCCTTCGTGGGCATTCTCACGACCGTTGTGGGTGCTATCTATGGCATCAGCAAGGAAGTCGTGGAAGACGGCGAGACCAAGGCTGAGAATGCTTTCTCATGGTTCAAGCGCAGATTTCTGGCATTTGCAGGTGCAGGGATCATTCACTCCCTGATTGTAGTAGGACCTATCTTCCTCCTTGGCGCCTCAATCTCTCTAGCATTCGGTGGCACCATCACGGGCGTTTACTCCGTTCTCCTTGGCGTATTCGCATTTGTGTGGGTCTTCATTACAGAAGGACTCCTCTCTATGATGTTCCCTGCAGTTGTCGATGGGAAGAACCCGATTGAAGCACTCCGTGTTTCGGTCAAGCTAGGCGTTGACCGATTCGACAGGGTCTTTGGAGTCTGGACTGCATACGTCGTCCTATTCGCGGCGATGGCAGCTCCAGCTTTCTTAGTCGCTACTGGAGTTGGCTTCACCCCTGGACCACACGTGGCTATCCCAATGGTTGCCCTGGTAGCCGGGGGTTGGACCGCGCTAGCTGGTCTGCTACTGGTTGCGATCGTGCTTCCAAGCATGGTCCTAGCCCGCGCACGCGTATATGCACTCCTGACCGGCAAGCAACTAGCCGCGCCCAAGGCACCTGAGGTGCCAATTGTTTAGAACAATCGAGTGGACTTAAAGGGTGTCTACACTTTTGTGGTGTAGGCACTCACCACTCACCTTGTCGAGGTGTCTGAACGATGATGAAGGGTTCAAGCTTTTCAATCCTAATGGACGACCTGAAGGCAAGCTTCAAGCTTGCGATAAACAACATTCTGCCCTTTCTTCTTGGGCTGATTGGTGTGATCACTGTCACGGTCCTTTTGATAGCAGCCATGGCAATAGCAGTTATACCAGTCGTAATCCTCTTTCTAGGCATTGAGGGAATGGCCAACGCCATTACTCAACTTGCACCACTCATGGGGACTGGAAGCGGAGCTGCTGCAATAATTTTCGGAGTTGGCATGCTTGTTATGTTGCCACTCCTGATTCCGTTTTTCGTTTCCGTAGGTGCGCTCTTTGGGATGGGACGAGAGATTGCTGAGAGTGAGGGCACAAACGCTGAAGGTGTCTTCTCTTGGTATTCTCGTAAGTTCTTCTCCTTTGTTGGAGGTGGACTGATCATTTTCCTAATCTCAATGATGCCGTTAGCTCTTCTGATGCTTGCTCTAATACCCGTGCATGGAGGTTCCCCTGGCGGACCATTTGCGTGGGTTCTCCCAGTTGGGGCATTCATCTGGTTGACTGTGAGCTTGGGTATGTTGTCAATGACGTACCCAGCCATAGTGGACGGGTACTCGCCTATTGAAGCAACGAGAATATCCTTGAAGATGGGCTGGACCTACTTTGACCGCGTCTTCTCGACATTCCTGGCTTTCATTGGGATAATCGCTCTCCTGTTCGCACCCTTTTTTATCGGGGCATTTCTGAGCATACCACTGGGCACGGAACCCCCCGCGCTACTAGCGCTGTTTGGCGGCTATGCGATAATGGCTTCCATCCTCTCAGGTCTGGTTGTGCTCCCTGCTTTCGTTATATCACTCAACCGAGTATACATGATCCTAAGCGGAGAGGACATCACCTCGCCTCCAGAAGATGAACACCCTGACGTTAGCCTAGTGGGAGGAATATGAACGATGGCAATCGTAGAGAAAGACGTTGAACCCATGAAGGACTTGGAGATAATTTCCGATCCAAAGACCATCAAGATTCTCTTTGAACCCACGAGAGCTGCGATTGTCTTCAAGTACTTGGTACAGGACTCGATGACAGTGAAACAGCTGTCGGACCGATTGGACAAAAACCCCGGAACTATCCTTCATCATATTGAGAAACTAAAGAAGGCGGGGCTCATCGTTGAGGAACGCACTGAGCAAACCAGGACTGGAATCGTTCAGCGTTACTATCGGGCAACAGCCAGAGAATTTCGCCTCGGAATCAGTGGCATGATGGCGGCAGATGGGGGA
>JAUWOA010000170.1 GCA_030612365.1 Candidatus Thorarchaeota archaeon | reverse complement strand
CCTTCAACGGCACGTATCACGATTAGATGAATTGGTGCGATAGAGGGGAGCAGGTAGAACGAGATAACGACAATGTAGGCAGCCGTTGATATGGTCAGTGTCTTTTTCCGCCCAATTCTGTCGGAAATGCGTCCTCCGATGATTGGAGAGAACATGTACATGAAACCGAACATTCCCATTGCCAATCCTGACTCTAAGGACGTTCCTCCAAGGATTCCTGCATACCATGATGCGAAGACTTCTGTTGTTCCAAGTGTGAAAACGACTAGAAAGGATGCAATGTATCCGACAATCCTGTTTCTTTTCTTGGTTGCGTCCGGAAGGTCAGGTTCCCCCTCTATATCAAGGCAAAATGGTTCGTAGGATTCCTGCTCGGTCATCTGTTCTAACCCCTGATCAAAGTCATGCCGGTTTGCTGAACCTAGGTCAAGTGTGGTGCAATCTTCTCGCCGATGAGATTAGCCAAGACAATTGGGTCCGTTCCAGGAACTGGAAATGCCACAGGCGTATTTGCCCCTGCATTCACAATTTCTTGGATTTGTCTGATGCAGGACTCAACATCACCCACAACGCAGAGCGCCTGTATTGCCTTGTCTGTTATTAGTTCAGCTACATCCTTTCCTTCTTCAGCTGCTTTCAGGTATGATGCCGTTTCTTCTACGGTTACTCCTGCGTGCTCCATCAAAGGGCCGCCACCTTGCGAATGTGGGAGATAGAGTTTTGCAAAAGCCTTGGCGATTTTCATTGCCTTGTCAAGGTCATCATTGATCACTATGGGAAGATACGAAACCATCTCGAAGTCTTCGATGCTTCGACCAGCTTTCTTAGCACCTATCTCTATTCGTTCCCAAGCGAATTTTACGTAGCTTGGTGTATTGAAAATGGAGAGTATAACTCCATCACCAATTTCACCAGAAAGCTTGAGACCCATCTTGCCTTCGAAAGCAAGGTAAATCGGGGCCTCCTTCCTCACTGGCTCGAAGATTAGTTTCACGTCTTTGGTGGTGAAAAATCTCCCTTCATGCGTTATGCTTTCACCTGTCATTATCTTGCGAACGACTTCAATGCATTCACGTGTTCTTGACAGCGGCTTCTTGAAATCGAATCCCATTTGGGACATCCAGTAGGGGACACCAGATCCCAAGCCGAAAACTGCTCGTTTGTTACACATCTCATCGATTGTCGCAAACTCCATAGCAATGAGCGCGGGATGCCTTGAGTAGGGATTTACAACTCCTAGACCGATCCTGATTTTCTCAGTTGCCATCGAAGCGGCAGCCATGTACGGAATCCCGCCGCGAAAGAAGTAATCCTCAGCGAACCAAACAGAACCCAAGCCCATTCGTTCGCTGGTTTTGGCTAGTTCAACGGCTTCTCTTACCGGGAAAACCCCGGTCATTGCTAATCCAAATTCTTTGTATCCTTTCATTTTCAAATCACCAGCGGTTTCTGTGTCGAAGGAACGGAAAGCCGCCTTCCCTCTCTATGGCAATCTACCCATCTTGTCTAAGTAATCTGCCACATCCTTGAGGCCAAGCTTTTCGTAGGTCTTTCGAAATGGCCAGCTTGTCTTCAAATCCCATTCATGCTGCGTGTAGTACGGGTCAAGCATTCCATCAAGCTCTTCTTGAGAGTTCATTGCGCCTTTCAGCGGTCCTGAGGCTGCCCCCTCATTCATGAGTCGCCACGGCAAATTATCATGCTCTCTTGTTGCTCCACGTGTGATATTGAATGCTTTCTCTAAGGTGACGACGCGACGTCCAGTGAACATCATCTCGTCTTCAGTCATTGATATTCCGGTGGCTGCATCGTAGAGTCTAGCCATATTGTCAGGATTCACACCGTACGCTGCAGTGGATGTGAACACACAGAAGCCAAGTGCTTCAGTGATTTCGTAGCAATCTTCGTGCCACCGCACTATTTCTGCTCGATGCTCTGTGAAGTGTGGCGCCGCCCACTTCTTGTCGCCTGTGACCTTTTCTATGACCGCAACAGCCTCGGGACTGGCACCAAACTCTGCGAACGTTTCAGTCATTAGATGGTCGTTGCCTCTGGGGTTAACTGCAAACGCCAACGCGTACGCCTTGGCTGAACGCGTTTCAACATTGGACTGTTCGAGTCCTTTTGCATTTATGATTGCCCACTTGTAGGAGTCTTGACCCACCTTCTTGGTGGCTATCTTGAGACCATCTGCAAGCAGGTTTCCCAGCTTCCCCTTGCGGAGCGCTGTGGCCTCGATTGTCTTCAGCAGCTCGGGAATCTTGCCCCAGCCGAGTTCAAGGCCATCTGTATCATCCTTGGTGAGAACGCCTCTCTCGTAGCTCTCTATCGCCCACTGAGCTACACCACCTGCAGTTATTGTGTCCATACCTAACCGATTGCAGAGTTCATTGGCCATGATTACTCCTTCTGTGTCAATAACTCCTGGGCCATTTCCTAGAGCTCCGAAAGTTTCATACTCGGGGCCTCCGCTTGCGATTCCCGCATTAGGTCCGCTTTCAATCGCTGAGTAACGATGGCATCCGATTGTACAACCGAAGCATGCCACTCTTCTCTTGAGATAGCCCTTCTCAACCAAGCATTGCCCGCTTATCGGATACACGTTTTCCGTATAGCCTGTCTGCCAGTTCCTGCCTGGGAATGCATGAAGCTCGTTCACGGCCGCAATCGACCCTGCAGTCCCAAATTGATGGAGGGATGCAGCACCGCTGTCAGCCTTCAGCAGGTCTCTCATCTCCTTAGCAATCTCGGCGAATTTCTTGGGGTCTTTGATTCTCACAGGCTTGCTTCCCTTGATGCTGATTGCCTTCAGGTTCTTCTTGCCCATGACCGCGGCCCCTCCTCCTCTTCCTGCCGCGTGGTATAACGAACACTGGATTGACGCGCCTCTAACAAGATTCTCTCCCGCTGGGCCGATGTAGAGTCCTCTTGAGTCTTCACCATGCCATTTCTTCAGGAGGGCGTCTGTCTGAATCATGTCCTTGCCCCATAGATCCTTAGCATCACGAATTTCGACTTGGTCGTTATCTATGAAGATGTATGAGGGCTTGTCGGCTGCACCATGCACAACTAGGTGGTCGTATCCTGCGAACTTCAGCTCGGCACCCCAGTGACCACCAGTATTCGTCTTCAGATACAAGCCTGTCGTACAACCGATAGTTGTCACAGATGTTCTGCCTGAAGCAGGCGCAGTAGTACCAGTTACTGCTCCTGGAGCGTAGACTAAAATGTTACGCGGATCATCCCAAGTTATCTCAGGGTCTTTGCAATAGTCCCAGAGGATTCGGGCATTTATGCCTCTAGAGCCCACGTACAGTCTTCTCCATTCTTCTGGCAAATCTTGTGTCCAGATCTTGTTCTTACTGAGGTCCACATGTAGGATCTTACCTTGATGACCGTACATTTGTTAGGCAGCCTCCTTCTTCAGTTCACGATACATGGCCATTCTCGCAGAGCGCAGTTTCTTCTTCTTCTTGACCGTGTCGTCTGTCTTATCCACCCACTCGAGCGCGCCAGGCACGCAATGCTGCACACAGTATGGGTCGTCACCACAGAGATCGCATATCAATGCCTTTCCAGTTTCCGGATGCAACCGT